>DASYVT010000020.1 GCA_035936835.1 Candidatus Methylomirabilota bacterium
AAGACAAGGATCCCGCGGGCTGGCAGGAGTTCTACGATATGTTCTGCGCGCAGTCGGCGACAGGCCACGCGCTCACCATGCGCGGCGTGCAGATGTCACGGCCGTCCGTCTACGAGCTCGAGGCCGGGATGGAGCGCATGACCGTGCCGACGCTCATCATGACCGGTGACGAAGACGAGCCCTGCCTCGAGCCCGCGATCTTCATGAAGCGCACGATCCGTTCCTCCGGCCTCGTGGTCATGCCCAAGGCCGGCCACACCGTGAACCTCGAGGACCCCGACGCGTTCAACCGGGCCGTCCTCGATTTCCTGACGGCGGTGGACGCTGGGCGCTGGCCCCTGCGCAACCCGGCGTCGGTCAGCGCGTCCGCGATCCTGCCGCCAGAACCCGCGAACCCTCAACCCATGAGACAGGGAGCGCCGTCACGATGAGCCTGCCCCTCGAGCCCTACACCGTCATCGACCTCACCCGCGCCCGGTCCGGCCCGACCTGTGTCCGCCAGCTGGCCGACATGGGCGCCCAGGTGATCCAGATCTCGGCCCGCGAGGACACCGAGGGCGACTTCGTCCGGCGCGGCTTCGACTCGCTGAACCTCCACCGCAACAAGCGCTCGCTGACGCTCGACCTCAAGTCGCCGCGCGGGATCGACATCATCAAGCGCCTCGTCGCCAAGGCCGACGTGGTCGTCGAGAACTTCCGCCCCGACGTCAAGCACCGGCTCGGCATCGACTACGAGTCGCTGTCGAAGCTGAACCCGAGGCTCATCTACGCCAGCATCTCGGGCTTCGGCCAGACGGGTCCATACCGAGACCGCCCGGGCTACGACCAGATCGCGCAGGGCATGGGCGGGCTCATGTCGGTGACGGGGCTGCCGGGGCAGGGGCCGGTGCGCGTCGGCATCCCCGTCGCGGACCTGACGGCCGGGATCTTCCTGGCCCAGGGCATCCTCGGGGCGCTCATCGAGCGCGAGCGCTCCGGTAAGGGCCAGTGGGTGCACACCTCGCTCCTCGAGGCCATGGTCACCATGCTTGACTTTCAGGCCGCGCGCTGGCTCATCGACGGCACCATCCCGCCGCAGGCGGGCAATGACCACCCGACGGGCATCCCGACCGGCGTGTTCAAGACGGCCGACGGCCACATCAACATCGCCGCCTCGGGCCAGCACATGTTTCGCCGGCTGTGCGAGGCCCTCGGCACCGAGCCGCTGCTGGAGGACCCGCGCTTCAAGATGGCGCCAGACCGTTCGAAGAACCGCAAGGCGCTGACGGTGGAGCTCGAGAAGGCGACGTCCCGCAAGACCAGCGCCGAGTGGGTGGAGCTGCTGAACGCCAAGGGCGTGCCCTCTGGCCCCATCCTCAACATCAAGGAGACCTTCGAGAACGAGCAGGTGCAGCACCTCGGGCTCGCGGTGCCGGTGAAGCACCACGCGCTCGGCGAGATGCGCCTCCAGCGGCCGCCCGTGACGTTCTCGCGCACGCAACCTTCGGTGCGCACGGCGGCCCCGGACATCGGCCAGCACACCGACGAGATCCTGGGTGAGCTGGGCTTCTCCGCCGAGGACATCGCCGGGCTCCGCCGGGACAAGGTGGTCTAGGGCGATGGCCGAGCACTTTTCCCCGGCCGAGATCGCCGACCTGCTCGAGAGCGGCGCCGCCGTCATCCACGCGGAGGTCGAGGCACTGCCGAAGGCGGTCCACGTCTGGCATCCGGAGCCCGACGAGTGGTCGATCAACGAGATCATCGGACACCTGATCGAGGCCGAGCGCCGTGGGTTCGCGGGGCGGATCAAGATTCTCCTCGCCTCGAAGGATCCCCAGCTCGAAGGGTGGGACCAGAACGAGGTCGCGCGGGGACGCCGCGACGACATGAAGGCGGCGGCCAAGCTCGTGGCGGAGCTCAAGCGGATGCGCGGCGAGAGCGTGACGATCGTGCGCGGGCTCAAGCCCGGCGACCTCACGCGCGGCGGCCAGCACCCCAAGGTGGGCTGGCTGCGCGTGGAAGATCTCCTGCAGGAGTGGGTCCACCACGACCGGAATCACATCAAGCAGATCTTCTCCAACGTGCAGGCCTGGGCCTGGCCGCATATGGGGAACGCGCAGAAGTTCGTGGGCGAGTAAGCACGCAAGCCGCCGAGGGCCCGGCAGCCAAGGAGCAGAGCGATGCACGAGCTCGATGCCGACGACGAGTATTCCAGCAGCGGCGATCCCGAAGAGCGGTCCATCAGCCCCGCGGTCTTCAACGACACCGTCGGCGTGCTGGCCCCCGCGGAGCCGGTGTGCCTGCGCGAGACCGCGACCGTCACAGACGCCGCCCACCGCATGCTCCAGGCGCACCAGGCGGCCGTGCTGGTCGTGGACGCGGGCGGCAGGCTCACGGGCATTTTCACGGAGCGCGACCTCCTGACCCGCGTGATCGGGCGCGGCCTCGATCCCAAGGGCACGGCGCTCTCGGCCGTGATGACGCCCAATCCCGAGGTGCTGTCGCTCCGCGACCGCGTCGCCTACGCCGTGCACTGCATGAGCGTGGCGGGCTACCGCACGGTTCCGCTGGTGGACGCCGATCGCAAGCCCGTCGGCATCGTGACCGTGAGCGACGTCATCCGCTGGCTGGCCACCCTCTTCCCGACGACCGTGCTCAACCTGCCGCCTGGCGGTGACACTCTCAAGCGCCCCGGCCAGGTGGACTCGGGTTAACCCGCGTTCATCTCCTTGAGGAGGGCCTGGAGGCGCGGGTCGTCGAGGGAGGGCTGGAACGCGGGGTAGAGCTGGGTGCGCTCGCAGATTCCGTCGTAGCGCTCGCGAAGGCGCGCGCCGAGCGTCCCCCACGTCGCCGTCACCGCGAAGTGGTCGAGCGTCTCGTCGCTGATCAAATCCGCCATGCCGTGCCAGTCGCCTTCGAGGCTCTTGGCGTGGAGCCTCGGGACCAGTCGGTCGAGGCCGTGGACGCCCAGCACCGCCTGGTAGGTGCGCGTCGAGGCGTAGAAGGCGATCTGCTGCTTCACGGCGCGCCTGCTTCGCTCGAGCTCGTCCGCGTCGTCCCCCACCACCACCATCGTCGAAGCGCGGAAGGTGAAGTCCTTGCGCGTGCGCCCGGACTTGCCGAGCCCGACTTCCACGGCCGGATGGATGACCTCGCGCAGGTACTTCGGGCTGTGGAAGGAATGGACGTGGAGCCCGTCGCAGATCTCGCCGGCCATCTGGGCCATGTACGGGTTGACGGCCGCGATGTAGATGGGGATACGCGGGTGCTCGATAGGCCCCGGGTTGAAGAAGGGCGTCATGAGGTCGAAGCGGTAGAACTGCCCGCGGAAGTCGAGCGGCGCGCCGCTCTGCCAAGAGGCCCAGATCGCGCGGAGCGCCAGCACCACCTCGCGCAGGCGAGGGCCCGGCGGCTCCCACGCGACTGAGAAGCGCCGCAGGTTGTGCGCCTTCACCTGGGTGCCTAAGCCGAGGACGAAGCGGCCCCCCGAGGCCTTCTGGAGATCCCAGGCCGTGTGGGCGAGGATCATCGGGCTTCTCGGAAAGGCGACGGCGATGGCCGTCCCCAGCTGGATGCGCGAGGTGTTGGCGGCCGCGACCGCCAGCGGCAGGAAGGGGTCGTGCTTGGTCTCGGCCGACCAGAGCGCGCCCACGCCGAGCTCCTCCGCGCGCCGCGCGTACGCGGGGATCTCGCGGAGGTCGAACGTCATGAAGCCGAGATCCAGCTTCACGGACATGTGCGTCTCAGTACTTGTGGATCGAGAACTCGATCTCTTTCTCCGTGATGAACTCGAGAAGCACGGGGATGCCCTCCTCGGTCTTCTTCATGCCGCGCTGGATCGCCGCCACGATGTCGCCGGGCTCGGTGACGCGCTCGCCGTAGGCGCCGAAGGCCTTGGCCATGTCGGCGTAGTTGCCGGAGATGTCCGTGCTGCGATATTTCTCGGTGGCCGTCTTCATGATCGGCAGCTCGATCGCCATGGAGAAGTTGTTGAGCAGGATCGAGAGGATCGGGATGCGCTCGCGCACCGCCGTCTCGAAGTCCATGCCCGTGAAGCCGATGGCGGCGTCTCCCCACACGTTGATGCAGAGCTTGTCCGGATGCGCGAGCTTGGCGCCCATGGCCAGGCCCAGGCCGTAACCGAGCTGCGTCGTCTTGCCCCAGCCGATGTACGAAAGCGGCTCGGTGCACTCCCAGAAAGGCGAGATCTGGTCCCGCGGGCTGCCCGCGTCGTGGGTGATGATGGTCCGCGCCACGTCCACCGTGTGCAGGAGGTCCCAGATCACGCGGTAAGGCGACAGCGGCTTGGCGCTCGACGTGAGCTTGGGCATCCACTGCGCCATCCACTCGGTCTTGATCCGCTTGATCTCGGCCGCCACGGCTTGCGCGCGGCCGCGTGGCTTGGCCTTTAAGCGGTCCTTGACCTCGGCGAGGAGCGCGTCGAGCGTCAGGCCGGCGTCACCGACCAGGGCGTGATCGACCGGCACGTCCTTGTTGATGTCGGCTGAGTCCAGCGTCGCGTGGATGATGACTTTGCCCTTGGGCATGGCGACGCCGTAGTTCGTCGTCGAGAAGCTGCAGCCGATGCCGAAGATCACGTCGGCGTTCTTCAGGAACTCGTGCAGCTGCTTGGAGACCGACCTGCCGCCCGAACCGAGCGACAGCGGGTGGTTCTCCGGGAAGGCGCTCTTGCCCTGGAGACTCGTGGTGACCGGCGCCTCGAGCAGCTCGGCCAGCTGGCGCAGCTGGCTCCACGCCTGCGCGTAGTGGACGCCCTGGCCCGCGTAGATGACCGGCCGCTCGGCCGCCACCAGCGCCGCCGCCACCGTGGCCACCGCCTGCGGATCGGGGCCGAAGCGCATGCGCGGCGCGACGACGTAGCTCAGAGGCTCGGGCACCTCTTCCTGGAAGACGTCGACCGGGATCTCGATCATGACCGGTCGCGGGCGCCCGTTCTTGACCTGGGTGAAGGCGCGCCGGAGCGCGTCCGGCACGGCGTCGGCCATCGTCACCTGCTCGATCCACTTGGTGACGTGCCGGTAGTTGATGAAGGAGTTGAAGTTCGGCGGGATGTTGGTGATGCGCCGCGGGTAGCCGCCGGGCAGGACGACGATCGGCACGGAATCGCCGTAGGCCTGCGCCACGCCGCCGAAGGCGTTCTCGGACCCGGGCCCGTGCTGCATCGTAAAGACGCCGATCTTCTGCCCCGAGGTGACACGGCTCACGGCGTCGGCCATGTGCAGGCCCGTGCGCTCCTGGCGCACGATGATGGTGCGGATGTCGGCCTGGGCGGCGGCCTCGATGATGGGGTTGACGGGATAGCCGATGAGGAACTTGACGCCTTCGCGCTTCAGGATCTCCGCGACAGCCGCGACCGCCTTCATGAGGTCTCCTTTAAATGGGGGGTCTAGATGACGACGCCGGCCATGCTACCATGGCGCCGCGAAAGAACACCATGAGCGACAGCGAGATCATCTGGCGCCCCACCCCCGAGCGCATCGAGCGCGCGCGCCTGACAAAGTTCATGCGGAAGCACGGGCTCGCCTCGCTGGACGCGCTCCAGCGACGGAGCGTGGATGACCCCGAGTGGTACTGGGACGCGGTCTCCAAGGACTTGGGTTTTCGCTGGATGAAGCCCTACACACGCGTCCTCGATGTCTCACGCGGCATCGCCTGGCCGCGCTGGTTCGAGGGCGGCCTCATGAATCTCTCCGACAACTGCGTGGACCGCCA
>DASYVT010000021.1 GCA_035936835.1 Candidatus Methylomirabilota bacterium
GCCGAGGCCACGGCACCAAGTGCTTCGGCCTCTCGGGGCACGTGGCGAGGCCGGGCCTGGTCGAGGTAGAGATGGGCGCGACGCTGCGCGATCTCCTCGAGCGTATTGGTGGCGGAGCGGCCGGGGGCGGCGTGACCGGGGGCCCCGCACTCAAGGGCGCGGTCCTGGGCGGGCCCTCGGGCATCATCGTGCCGCCGCGCGATTTCGACGAGCCTCTCCTGCCCGGCGGCCGCGTGAATCCGGGAACGGGCGGCATCGTGGCCATCGACGAGACGGTCTCGGTGCGTGACGTGGTGAGGACGCTGCTCGACTTCAACACGCGGGAATCCTGTGGCAAGTGCACGCCCTGTCGCGAGGGCACGGCCCGGCTCCGCGACATGCTCGATGCCGAGGCCTCCCTCGATCACGCCGCCGTCGCGGAGCTCTCCGAGGTTGTGCGCGTGGCCTCGCTCTGCGGCCTGGGCCAGGCCGCCCCGCTGTCCATCCTGTCCGCCCTGCGCGAGTTCCCGGCGGAGCTACGATAGACACCGTGAAGCTGACCATCGACGGGCGGGACGTCGAGGTCGCGGCCGGGGCCACGGTGCTGGACGCCGTCAACCGCCTGCGTATCCCCCTGCCCCAGCTCTGCAAGGACCCCGACCGCGCGCCGCTCGGCGCCTGCCGCACCTGCCTCGTCCACGTCGAGGGGCAGCGCGGGCTGCCGGCCTCATGCCACCTCCCCGCGCGCGACGGCATGGTCGTCCAGACCCAGCACCCGGACGCGGTCAAGACGCGCAAGGCGGTGCTCGATCTCACCTGGTCCATGCTCACGCCGGGCGAGGGTCGCGACGGCTTCGGCCAGGTCGGCGAAGCCGCCGGGCACCATGCGCTCGCCGCGCCGAGCCATGCAGCGCATCACCACTTTCCAGTGGACCTGTCCAAGAGCTTCTTCGTCCTCGACCGCGAGGCCTGCATCCTCTGCGGCCGATGCACCACCGCCTGCGACGACGTCCAGCTGATCGGCGCCATCTCTCTCGTCGGCCGCGGCCACGACATGCGCGTAGGCGTCGCGGGCGATGGCCTGATGGGGTCCTCTGTCTGTACCTCCTGCGGCCAGTGCGTCGCCACCTGCCCGACGGGCGCGCTGAGACCGAAGGAGGCGCCGGCCAGCATCGAGCGGGAGGTCGAGACCACGTGCCCATACTGCGGCGTCGGCTGCGGCATCACGCTCAAGGTCAGACAGGACGGCCGGCTCGCGGTCATGGCCGACGACGTGCCGAAGAACCACTCGAGCCTCGGAACCTTGTGCGTCAAGGGACGCTTCGGCACGGGCTTCGTCCACGCGCGCGATCGGATCACCGTGCCCATGATCAAGCGCGACGGCGAGTGGCGCGAGGTGACGTGGGACGAGGCGCTCGACGCAGCCGCCGACGGGTTGGCGAGGAACCATGGCCGCTTCGGCGCCTTCGCATCGGCCAAGGCCACCAACGAGGACGGCTACATCATCCAGAAGCTCGCGCGCGTGGTCATGGGCACCAATAACGTGGACCACTGCACGCGGCTCTGCCACTCGCCCACGGTCGAGGCCATGCTGACCTCCATGGGCTCGGGCGCGACGTCGAACTCCTACCAGGACTACGAGGAGGCGGGCTGCCTGATGGTCGTGGGGGCGGACGCCTCAGCCAACCACCCCGTCATCGCGATTCGCCTGCGCCGCGCCGTGACCCGCGGCGCCAGGCTCATCGTGGTCAACCCCAAGCGCATCGAGCTCTGCGAGCAGGCGGACCTGTGGATCCAGGAGCGGCCGGGCACCGACGTCGCGCTCTTCAACTCGATGGCCAAGGTCATCCTCGACGAGGGCCTAGCCAACCTCGACTTCATCCGCTCTCGCACCGAGGGCTTCGAGGCCTGGGCCGCCTCCCTCGAGCCCTACACGCTGGACTACGCTGAAGAGATCACGGGCGTGCCGCAGGCGGCCATCGCGGAAGCCGCACGCTGGTATGCGCGGCCGGCCTTCTCGGGCTCCTGCCTCATCTGGGGCATGGGCATCACCCAGCACGTGAACGGCACGGCCAACGCGCATGCGCTCCTGAACCTGTCGCTGGCGGCGGGACAGATGGGTTTCACGGGATCGGGAATCTCACCGCTCCGCGGCCAGAACAACGTCCAGGGCTGTGGCGACGCGGGCGCCATCCCGACGAATCTCCCCGGCTATGCCGACTACTCGCCCGCGAGTCTCCAGCGCTTCGAGAAGGCGTGGGGCGTGAGGCTGCCCGCCACGCCGGGGCTCGTCGTCACGGAGATGACCGAGGGGTGCTTCGACGGGACGATCCGCGCCATGTACGTCGTCGGCGAGAACCCCATGCTGGCGGAGCCGGACCTCAATCACGTCGCGAAGGCTCTCAACCAGCTCGACTGCCTGATCGTCCAGGACCTCTTCATGCACGAGACGGCCGACCTCGCCCATATCTTCCTGCCGGCCGCCGCCTTCGCCGAGAAGGACGGCACCTTCACCAACTCCGAGCGCCGCGTGCAGCGCGTGAGGAAAGCCATCGAGCCGCCCGGTAAGGCCAGGGCCGACTGGTGGATCACCTCCGAGCTGGCGAAGCGCGTGGCGCGGCGGCTGGGCGCGCCGGCTCCGGGCTTCGACTTCGCCCATCCTTCGGACATCTTCGACGAGATGGCTCGGCTCTGGCCGGCCATCGGAGGGCTCTCCTACGCGAGGCTGGAAGCAGGCGGAATCCAGTGGCCCTGCCCGACGGCAGATCACCCGGGTACGCGCTTCCTGTACGGCGAGGACTTTCCGACTGGGCGGGCCCGCTTCGTGCCGGTCAGCCAAGGGGAGACGGCGGCCGAGCTGCCCGACAGCGACTACCCCTTCGTGCTCAACACGGGGCGCTTGCTCTACCACTGGCACGGCGGCACGCTGACTCGGCGTGTGCAGGGTCTCCTCGAGCTGGCGCCGCGACTTGAGATCGCTGTCAACCCGGCGGACGCGCGGCGGCTGGGCTTCGACGAGGGCGGCGCGCTCAGGGTGATCTCCCGCCGCGGCGAGCTCAGCGGCTACGCCCACGTGACCGAGGCGGTGCGTCCGGGCGCGATCTTCGTCCCCTTCGTCAAGCTCGCCGACTCGGCCGCCAACTTCCTCACCAATTCGGCCCACGACCCCACGTCCAAGATCCCCGAGTACAAGGTCTGCGCCGTGAGGCTCGAGAGGGTCTAATCGGGAAGCTCCCGGAGGAAGTCGTCGAGGATGCGGGAGAAGGCGTCGGGGGCGTCGAGGACCAGGTGGTGGTAGACGCCCAGCATGGTGACGAGCCTGGCGTTCGGGATGGCCGCCGCCATCCGCTCGGCCATCTCCTGCGGCATGATCGGTGAGAGCTCTCCGCGCACGAGGAGTGTCGGCGCCTTGATGTCGGGCAAGAGCGCCCAGCCGTCCACCGGCTTCCGGGCGCCGTTGCACTGGGGGTCGAAGCGGTAGAGAAATTTCCCTTCGCGCTCGGCAATGCCTTCGCGGCCCAGGTGTTCGAGGAGGTCGGGCTCGGCCAGCGTCTCGGCCGGCAGGAGCCTGAAGCTCCTGAGCGCAAGGTCGAGCGTCTCGTGGCGCCGGGGACCGCGGTGCCCCCGCTTGTGCATAGCCTGGAGGCGCTCGGTGGGCAAAGACGGGCGGCTGTCCACCACGCAGAGCGCCCGCACCCGGTCCGAGTGCCAGGCTGAAAAGCCCATCGAGTTGTGGCCGCCCATCGAATGCCCCACCACCACCATCCGCTCCCAGCCCAGCTGGTCCATGACGCCGACCAGGTCCGAGGCGAACTCCGCCGTGCCGTAGCGGGCATCGGGCGCCCAGTCGCTCTGCCCGTGCCCCCGCTGGTCGAGGGATATAATGTGAAACCTGTCAACGAAGGACGGCACCACGGCGTCAAACCAGTGTGAGTGGGCCGAGCCGCCGTGGAGGAAGCAGAGGGCAGGCCGGCCGGGCTGCCCCCACTCGAGGGCCCGGAGGGTCATGCCGTTGACGGTGAATGAGCGCCGCGCGGCCGCGTCACACGCATAGGAGGGTTGGGAAGCCATGGGCAGCATTGTAGCGCGGCGCCCAGAAAAAACTTTCCGCTGATCGCGCTTACCCTGTAGATTCAGGAGTGCGAATGGATCCTGTCCCGGTACCGGCCGACCACACAGAACGCTCCGTCCTCTACGGAGCCCTCGTGGTGGGCACGCTCGTCGCGATCGTCGCGACGGGCTGGGTGCTCCTGTCGCCCTCCCTGCTCCTCCAGCGCCAGGTCGCCGCGGCGACCACCCAGCCGGCCCAGATGGTGCCTTCCGCACAGCCCGCCGAGCGGCCGGTGCGCGGGCGGGTGCTGGACGCCGAGAGCGGCGCGCCGTTGGCGGGCGCGTCGGTCTGGGTCGGCCCCACCGAGACCCGAACCGACGACGAAGGCCGCTTCACCACGGAGCCCCTCAAGCCCGGCGCCTCATTCCTCGTCAAGGTCCCGGGCTATGAGCTTCGCCGCCTGACGGCGGACACGGACCGGGTGACCGTGGCGCTCGTGCCCAAGGTGGTGCGCGCCGCCTACCTGACCTACTACGGCGTGGCCGACAAGGGCATCCGCGACCGGGTGCTCGAGCTCGTGGCGCGCACCGAGCTCAACGCCGTGGTGATCGACGTCAAGGGCGATCGCGGCCTCATCCCCTACCGCACCGCCGTGCCGCTGGCCCTCGAGGCTGGCGCGCAGGGGCCGGTCATCATCAAGGACTTCGACGGGCTCATGGCCTCGCTCAAGGCGCGTAACATCTACACCATCGCGCGCATCGTCACCTTCAAGGATCACGTGCTCGCCCAGCACCGCCCCGACTGGGCCATCATCGACACGCGCACGGGCCAGCCCTGGCTCGACAACGAGAAGCTCGCCTGGGTGGATCCCTTCCGCGAGGAGGTCTGGGACTACGCCATCGCCGTGGCCAAGGAGGCTGTGGCCAAGGGCTTCGACGAGGTCCAGTTCGACTACGTCCGCTTTCCGACCGACGGCAAGCTCTCGGCGGCCAAGTACTCCCAGCCCAACAACACGCAGACGCGGCTGCCCGCCATCGCCGGCTTCCTCGCCAAGGCGCGCCGCGAGCTCGGGCCGACAGGAGCCTTCCTCGCCGCCGACGTCTTCGGCTACACCGCCTTCAACGACAACGACACCGACATCGGGCAGCGCGTCGAGGAGCTCGCCCTGCACCTCGACTACATCTGCCCCATGGTCTACCCCTCCGGCTATCACCGGGGCATCCCCGGGGTGCGCAACCCGGTGGCCCAGCCCTACGAGATCGTCAAAGAGAGCGTGAGACTGACGCGGAAGCGCTCGGCCACCCTCACCGTCCAGGTCAGGCCCTGGCTTCAGGACTTCCGCGACTATGCCTTCGACAAGCGCATATTCGGCGTCAACGAGGTCCGCGCTCAGATCCGCGGGGCGCGCGACGGGGGGGCGGTGGGCTTCATGCTGTGGAACCCCAGGAACGACTACACGGGCGGCGCGCTCGCCCCAAAAACGACGGCCACGGCGAGGGCCATCCCCTAGGCGTGTCCCGCCACCTCCGCGCCATCGCGCTCGCTGCCGCAGTCCATGCTACCGCAGCGCTCGTTCCCGCGGCTGCCTCGGCCGGGTCGCTTCAGCCGAACGAGCTCGGGCGCGTGATGATCCTCGAGTACCACAAGGTGGATCAGCCCGAGGAGCGCTGGACCCGCACCCCCGCCAACTTCCGCGGCGATCTTGAGCGCCTCTGGGAGCGCGGCTACCGCTTGGTGGCACTCAACGATCTCCTTGACGGCCGGATCGCCATCCCGCGAGGCACGACGCCTGTCGTCCTCACCTTCGACGATTCGTCACCCGGCCAGTTCAGGCTGATCGAGCGGAACGGCGACTGGGTGCCGGACCCCGACTGCGCCGTCGGCATCCTCGAGGCCTTCGAGCGCCAGCACCCGGGGTTCGGCCGCGCGGCGACCTTCTACGTCCTGCCGGGGGCCGATCCGCCCAACCGCCTGTTCAACCAGAAGGATTTGGCGGGGCGCAAGCTCCAGTACCTGGCGGCCCAGGGCTACGAGATCGGCAACCACACGCTCTGGCACGCGAATCTCGCGAAGTATTCCGAGCGCGTGGTGCGCCGGCAGCTCGCGACGGCGCAGGAGTGGATCCAGCGCCACGTGCCCGGCTACCGCATCCGGACGCTGGCGCTGCCCATGGGCGCCTACCCCCAGGATATTCGCTGGGCCATCGAGGGAGTGGAGGGCCAGGTCGCCTACCGCCATGACGCCGTCCTCAAGGTCGCGGGCGGCGCGGCGCCGTCGCCGCACGCGCGCGTCTTCGACCCCTACCACCTGCCGCGCATCCAGGCGCTCGAGAGCGAGCTCGCCCACTGGCTGGGCTACTTCGAGCGGAACCCGCAGGAGCGTTACGTCAGCGACGGCGATGCGTCGGTGATCACCGTACCGCCGGGCACCCTCGACAAGGTCCGGCGATCACCCGGAGCGAAAGTGGTGGAGCGGCAATAAAGGAGGGTTACTTATAGATGAGGTACGACGCGCGCCGCTGGAGAAAGCTCGCCCGATCCGCTTCAGCCCACTGCTTCAGGCGCGCGAGAGAGTCCCCTCGCAGAAGAGCCCAGATCGTCGAGCGGTTGACGAGGAGGTTCTGGATGCGCGTCGCCCGGAACTGCCTTGGGTAGCGCTCGAGCAGCGCCCGCCCAATGGTGAGGCCCACCGTCACCGGGCGAAGTGCGTCGCGGTCAGTGACCACGAGCCGCACCCCGCCCAGCAACTGCCCCGAGTAGACGCTGGCGTCGGGCTGGAAGTTAAGCGGCTGGAAGGTCACGCCGGGCATGGCCGCCGCGTTGAGGGCATCGGCCAGACCGCCGGGGTCGGTGATCCACGGCGCCCCGACCACCTCGAAGGGCGTCGCGGTGCCCCGCCCCACGGAGAGATTCGTCGCCTCCAGAAGCCCGACGCCCGGGTACAGGAGCGCCTCAGTCAGTGAACGGATGTTCGGCGAAGGGTTGACCCAGGGCAGCCCCGTCTGGTCGAACCACATGCTCCGCTCCCAGTGCTCGAGCGGCACGACGGTCAGCGTGACGGGGATCTTCCGCTCGCCCGCGACCATCTTGGCGAACTCGCCGAGAGTCATCCCGCTCCGGACGGGGATCGGGTGCGGAGCCGTGAAGGAGCGCAGGTCGGCGTCCATCACGGGGCCTTCGACGATGACTCCGGTGAGCGGGTTCGGCCGGTCGAGAACGACCACGGAGATGTGGTGAGAGGCCGCTTCCTCGAGGATGTACACGAGCGTCGTCAGATAGGTGTAGAAGCGCACCCCCACGTCCTGGATGTCGAAGACGAGAGTGTCGAGCCCGCGGAGCATCGTGGCCGTGGGCCGTCTGTCGCTGCCGTAGAGGCTCCAGATGGTCAGGCCCGTTGCCGGGTGCGTGCCGTGGGACACGCGCGCGTCCAATGCACCGTCGAGCCCGTGCTCGGGCGAGAAGACGGCCTGTAGCCTCACGCCCTGGGCCTTGGCGAGGAGATCGACGTTGCGCCTGCCCTCGGCGTCCACGCCGGTCTGGTTCGTCACGAGCCCGATGACCCGGCCCTTGAGCTGCGCCCAATCCTCGATCTCGAGGACGTCGAGGCCGGTGCGGGTCTTGATGCGCGACAGCCCGTCGCCCGTGGCGCGGGCGGCTGGCTGTGTCTCGCCCTCGTCGGCCACGGGCACGGTGTTGGGCGCAAGGAGCTTGACGCCCACGATGGCGCTCACGCGCCGGCGCAGCTCGAAAACGGAACCCTTGCCCGCCGGGTGGACGGGGTTCGCCAGAATGATGACGTAGGTCCGGGTCGGCGGATCCATCAAGATGGACGTGCCCGTGAATCCAGTGTGCCCGACCGAGCCCATCGGAAAGAACGAGCCCAGGGTGCGCGAGTAATTCGAGGCCATGTCCCAGCCGAGCCCGCGCGTCGCTTCGCCCGCCCCGTTCGGCGCGAACATGGCGTGGACCGACGCGCTGGAGAGATAGCGGCGCCCGCCGTCCATGCCGTCGCCGAGCAGCATCCGGCAGAAGCGCCCGAGGTCGTCCGCCGTCGAAAAGAGCCCCGCGTGCCCCGCGACGCCGTGGAGCTGGAGGGCGCGCGGGTCGTGGACCACGCCGCGCAGCATCTGGCCATGGAAGAACTCGGTCGGCGCGATGCGGGCGCGCCAGGCGGCCGGCGGGTTGAAGGTCGTGTCCCGCATGCCGAGCGGCTGGTAGAAGCGCTTCCGTGTGAAGCGGTCGAGCGGCTCGCCGCTCACCCGGCGCACGAGCTCCGCGAGCACGATGAAGCCCGTGTCGCTGTAGCGGAAGGGCGCCGTCGGCGACGGCTCCGACACGCCCGCGGCGAGCAGCCGCATGCCGTCGGGGAGGCCCTTGGCCATGGCCTCGCTGGACGGCAGGTCGGCGAATCCCGCCGTGTGGGTCAGCACCCGCCGCACGGTCAGCCAGGCCAGCGGCGGACCCTGGAACTCCTTGAGGTAGCGGCCGAGGGGCGCGTCGAGGGCGAGCTTGCGGTCGTCCACGAGGGCGAGAATCGCGGGGGTCGTCGCCACGACCTTCGTCAGCGAGGCGATATCGAAGATGGTGTCGGTGGTCATCGGCTCCACGGCCGGCGTCACGGCGCGGGAGCCCAGGGCCTTGCGGTAGAGCACGCGGTTGCCCTGGCCGACCAGGATGACGGCGCCGGGCGTGTCGCCCCCGGCGACCGACTCGCGCACGACCAGATCGAGGTCCGACCAGTCGAGGCTCTGGGCCGCCGCGGCGGCAGGGAACAGGAGGAAGGCGGCCAGGAGGGCCGCGGCGCGCCTCAGCATGGTTCCATGATAAGGGCCGCCCGGGGCGACGGCCGGGGAAAATCGCCGCCCCCGTGCTAGGATTCCACCGTCATGCAGCGGATCTTCGTTACGGGCGCCACGGGCTTCGTGGGGCACGCCGTGGTGCGGGCGCTCGTCGCCCACGGCTTCCTCGTGCGGTGCCTGGTGAGACAGGGCTCCGAGGCGGCGCTCAAGGGCTTCGAGTCCATCGACCGCGTCCCGGGCGATGTGCTCGAGCCCGACAAGCTCGCCGCCTCCGTCGAAGGATGCGGGGCGGTCGTCAACCTGGTCGGCATCATCCGCGAGCACCGCACGCGCGGCATCACCTTCGACCGTCTGCACACGGAAGCGACGGCGAACATGGTGGCGGTCGCCCACGAGGCCGGAGTCAAGCGTTATATCCAGATGAGCGCCGTCGGCACGCGGCCGGGCGCAACGTCGCGCTACCACCAGAGTAAGTGGCAGGCCGAGGAGATCGTCCGCGCGAGCGCGCTCGACTGGACGATCATCCGGCCCTCGCTGATCTACGGTCCGGGCGACGAGTTCGTCTCCGTGCTGGCCCGCATGGTCCGCCGCCTGCCCGCCGTGCCCGTGCTGGGCGACGGCCAGTACCGCGTCCAGCCGGTCGCCGTCGAGCACGTCGCGGAGGGCTTCGCGCGCGCACTCCGGCTCGCAACGGCCGCAGCGCAGACCTACGAGATCGGCGGGCCCGAGCCCTGCCGCTTCGTGGATCTCCTCGATCTGATCGGCGCGGCGCTCGGACTGCCGCGGGTCCGCAAGGTCTATGTGCCGCTTGGAGTGGTGAAGGCGATGACGGCCGCCTTGGGCTGGCTGCCCTTCTTCCCGGTGACCACGGATCAGCTGATCATGCTGGAGGAGGGCAACGTCACCGACCCCAGCCGCTTCTACACCGACTTCGGGATCACTCCCGAGCCGCTGGCCCAGGGGCTCAAGCGCATGCTCGAGACGCCGTGACGGACCACCCCTTCAAGACCACCGGGCTTCGCCACGGCACGGACGATCCCCGCGGCCTGATCGAGCGCATCGACGCGCAGCTGACGGAGCGCATCGAAGAGGCGGTGGAGATGGCCGCGCTCCACCTGCTCGTCGAGCTCCGCAAGCGGCACAACCGCCCGGCGCCGGAGACGGACAGCCGTGAGGACCGTGAGGAGTTCCAGTCCCTGGCTGGCGACCTCCTCGCGCATCTTGGGCGGGCCTTCGACGCTGGTCTCGATGCGGAGCGCCGCCCGGACCTGGAGCGGGCGCGGGCCGGGGGCGCCGATCCGCGCGCGCGTGAGCTGCGCGGCCAGATCTTCCTCGCCCGGCAGCTGCCCGACTACTGGCAGCGCCTCGAGATCCACCGGGCGGCCCATGCCGAGGCGCACCTCGCTGCCCCGCCCCCGACAACGGGCTTCCTGAAGCGCCTGTTCAACCCCTAGGCAGCCCTCAGCGTCCCGGCCCCGGTCTCCTCGAGTTCGAGCTGGGCGACGGCCCAGAGGTCCTCGCAGGAGTCCAGCGCCTTCTGCCAGCCGGCGTACTGCTCCAGCAGCGCCTGGCGCTTGGCGGCGAGCCGCGCCTCCGCCTCGTCGAGGCGTGCGCGGAGATCAGGCAGCTGTCTGGCCGAGACCTTGGCGACCCCGGCCCGGGTCGAAGCGGCTATGCGATCCAGCAACCGGTTCAGCTCATCCCTAAGCAGGCAATCCAGCGGGTTCATGTGTCCCTCCCGTCCCCTATCTAATGATGGGCCTTAATACTAAACATACGACGAGTGACACGTCAAGCCCTTTCGACTTCCGCCTGACCTGCCCGCGCCTCGCTGCCTCCATGCCACTGAGACGGTAGACCCGGGCGAGAGCTTCGGTCCGCGCGTCACGACGCTGAGATTTCCCTCTCGCTCTTGAGTTGAACATCTGTTATGGTCAGCAACATATGTTACAGCCATGGTTGCTTCTCCTGCTGAGCCTGCCGCCCCGCCCATCGAGCCTGCGCGTACGCGCATGGCGCAGGCTCAAGGTACTGGGCGCCGTCGCGCTCAAGAGCGGGGCCTACCTCCTGCCCTTCTCCCCCGACCGCTACGAGCAGTTCCAGTGGCTCGCCCAGGAAGTCCAGAAGGACCGGGGCGAGGCGACCCTCCTCAAGGTGGACCGCGTGGAGAACATGAAAGAGCCCGAGGTCGTCCGGCTCTTCGATGAGGCCCGCAACGCCGACTACGCCTCCCTCACGGACCGCTACAGGAAGCTCGGCTCGGCCAAACGGCCGCGCGCGGCTGAAGAATTGGCACGGCTCGCGCGCGAGCTGGATCGCTTGGCCGACATCGACTTTTTCGAAGCCCCAGGCCGCCAGCAGGCGCTGCGTGCCAAGGAAGCGGCAGAGCGGCGGGTGACCGGACTGCCCAAGGCAGGCGCGCGGCCGGCGGGACGGCTGGACCTGGAAGCCCTCCAGGGCCGCCGCTGGGCCACCCGCCCGCGGCCGCACGTGGACCGCATCGCTTCGGCGTGGCTCATCAAGCGCTTCCTCGATCCGGCCGCCGAGTTCGTCTTCGCCGCGGCCGACGAGCTGCCGGCCGACGCCATCCCCTTCGACATGGCGGGCGTCGAGTTCGGCCACCAGGGCGATCACTGCACCTTCGAGACCCTGCTTCACCGCTCGGGGCTTCGCGACCGTCGCCTGGCGGCCATCGCCGAGATCGTCCACGAGGCCGATGTCCGCGACGGAAAATTCCAGCGAGAAGAAGCGCGCGGCCTCGATCTGGTCCTGCGCGGGCTCCTCGCCGCGATCAAGGATGACCACGAGGCGCTGGCACAGGGCCTGACCCTGTTCGACGGACTGTACTCGACGATTGGAGAGCGCCGATGAGCGAGCCGCGAACGACCTGGAGCCTCATACGCTACTTCCTCTATCTCGGCAGTCTCGGATTCGGCGGGCCCGCGGCGCTGGTGGGCTACATGCAGCGCGACCTCGTCGAGAGCCGCGCCTGGTTCACGAAGGACGAATACGTGAAAGGTCTGGCGCTCTCTCAGCTGGCGCCGGGGCCCCTCGCCGCCCAGCTCGCGATCTGTCTCGGCTACAGTCACGGCCGGATCTGGGGCGCGACGCTGGTCGGCGTGGCCTTCATCGTGCCGTCCTTTCTCATGACGGTGGCGCTGGGCGCGCTGTACGTCGGCTATGGCGGGCTGTCCTGGATGCAGGCGGTCTTCTACGGAGTCGGCGCGGCGGTGATCGGCATCATCGTCCGCTCGGCCTGGAGGCTGGCCAAGCTGACCATGGCCAGGGACAGGCTGCTCTGGGGCGTCTTCGCCATCATGGCCGTGGTGACGGCGTGGACAGAGTCGGAGATGGCGGCCCTCTTCATCCTCTCGGGCATCGTCATCATGCTGATCAAGGCGCCGCCCCGGCGCCTGCTGGCCCTGGTCGGCTCGAGCAAGTCGCTCCTGAGCGCCGCGTGGCCTGCGCTGCTCCTGACGGGCCTCGGGTCCCCCGCCACCTCCGGCATCCTCGCCCAGATCCTGTGGTTCTTCACCAAGGCGGGCGCTTTCGTCTTCGGGAGCGGGCTCGCCATCGTGCCGTTCCTCTACGGCGGCGTGGTGCAAGAGCACCAATGGCTCAATGACAAGCAGTTCCTCGACGCCGTCGCGGTCGCCATGATCACCCCGGGGCCGGTGGTCATCACGGTCGCCTTCATCGGCTACCTCGTGGCCGGTCTGGGCGGGGCCATCGCGGCGGGCATCGGCGTCTTCCTGCCGGTGTACCTCTTCGTGATCGTGCTCTACCCCTTCTTCGACCGGTGGAGCCGCATCGCACAGGTCAAGGCCTTCGTGATGGGCGTGACGGCGGCGGCGGCAGGAGCCATCGCCGGCGCCTGCTTCGTCCTCGGCAGGCGGGCGATCTTCGACGTGCCGACCGCCGCGCTCGCGGTGGCCGTCTTCCTCCTGCTGTGGCGGTTCAAGGTCCCGGAGCCGATCCTCATCATCGCGGCCGGCCTGGTAGGGCTGAGCGTGTTCTGGCTGCGGGGCGCCCTATGAGAGCGCTCCTGGTCACGTGCCTCATTCTTCTCACCGCGGGAATCCTGGATGCTCAGCCACCCGGGGGTTGGCTCTTCGGCGCTACCGGACGCGGCACCGCTCGTTGGACTGAAGAGGCGACGGGCCTGACGTATCGAGGCGGCGCCGCCTTCGGCTGGGCCGTGCTGCCGGCCTCCTCGCTCCGCGACGGCTTCGTGCAGGCGCGCTTCAAGCCGATCTCCGGGCGCGAGGATCAGGCGGGAGGCGTGGTGTGGCGCTGGCGTGACGCCGACAACTACTACGTCGCGCGGGCCAATGCGCTCGAGGACAACGTCGTCGCCTACAAGGTGGTCGGCGGGCGGCGCATCACGATCGCTCCAGTCGGTGCCCCGGAAGGCACCTACGGGGTCAAGGCGAAGGTGGCGAGCGGCGTGTGGCATACACTCCGCATCGAGTTCCAGGGAGCCGAGGCGGCGGTGATCTACGACGGCAGTCGGCTCTTTACGGTACGCGATGACACCTTCCGCGAAGCCGGCAAGATCGGCGTCTGGTCCAAGGCCGACAGCATCACGGAGTTCGAACCCCCTCAATTTGGAGGCAAGCCATGACACATCAGAAGGTCCTTTTCGTCTGTCTGCACGGCGCGGCCAAGAGCGTCCTGGCCGCCGCCGATTTCGAGCGCATGGCCAAGGAGCGCGGCCTGTCCATCGCCGCCGAGTCGGCGGGCACCGAGCCCGATGCCGAGATCGCGCCGCCGGTGCTGGCTGCGCTCAAGGCCGAGGGCGTGGACATGGCCGGGCGAAAGCCCAGGCTCGTGACGCGCGAGATGGCGGCCGGCGCCACGCGAGTCGTCGCCTTCGGCTGCGATCTCGGTGTCGCGGTCCCCGCAGGTGTCACGATCGACCAATGGACGGACGTGCCCGCGGTAAGTGCCGGCCTGCCGGCAGCCCGCGCCGTCATTCGCGCTCACCTCGAGCGGCTTCTCGCCGCGTACGAAGGATCGCCGCCGCGAATGGAAACATGACATGACTCTGACACGATCACGACAGTTGGTCCTGGCCCTGGCTCTTGGAGCACTCAACATTCTCGCGACATCGGCCGACACCGCGGAACGCACGGCGGAATCGAATGTGGCCGACTGGCAGCCTATAGCGGAGGCGTTCGGCAGGCCCGGCACACTGCTGCCAGGTGACATCTATCGTGTAGGTCTACCGAGGACGGATCTGACCGTCACCGTCCAAGGGGTGCAGGTCAAGGCCGGATTCGCACTTGGATCGTATGCCGCGTTCAAGAAGATGGGCGCGAGCGCCATGGTCATGGGCGACCTCGTCTTGCTCGACCAGGAAATCAATCCCGTTATGTCGGGCCTCCATGAGCGTGGATTGATAGTGACGGCGCTTCACAACCACTTGATCAACCTGTCGCCACACGTGATGTACCTGCACTACACCGGCCACGGCGCCCCCGCGGATCTTGCGCGAAGCCTACGAGCCGCGCTGTCAGTCACGGGCACGCCGTTCGGGCCGCCTGCGCAGGGTACGGGGGGCGAGCTCGGCATCCCCAAGACGCAGGTCGACGCCGTCATCGGGCGCACCGGCACGATCAACAACGGCGTCCTCCAGTTCTCGGTCGCCCGCGCCGAGCGAATCACCGAGGGAAAGGTGCTTCTGCTGCCCGGCATGGGAGTGGCGACGGTCATCAACCTTCAGCCCACCGGAGACGGCAAGGCCGCCGCGACGGGGGACTTCGTCCTAGTCGCCCGCGAGGTCAATCCCGTGGCGCGGGCCCTTCAGGCCCATGGCATCCAGGTCACCGCCATTCATCAGCACGCCCTGGCCGACAATCCGAGACTCTTCTACATGCACTTCTGGGCCAACGACGACGCGGTTCAGCTCGCCCGCGGACTCAGGGCCGCGCTGGACTTGACAAATAGCCCGAAGGAGAAACCCCAATGAAATGGGTCGCGCGCGCGAAGGCCCGCGTGGACAGGATCGCCTGCCCATGGCTCATCCGCCGCTTCATCGACAAGCAAGCGGAGTTCCTCTTCGTCCCTGATGCCGAGGTGATGGCAACGGCCGCGCGCGAGAGCGCGACGCCCTACGACGTGCCGGGGGTCGAGCTCGGCCATCAGGGGGAGCGCTGCTCCTTCGACGCCTTCCTCGACAAGTACCGCCTCACCGACCCCGCGCTCCAGGCGCTCGCCCTCATCGTGCGCGGCGCTGACACCGACGCGCGCGGCATCGCGAAGGAGGCCTGGGGGCTCTACGCCGTGGCGAGCGGCTTCCGCGAAATCAGCCGCGACGACTTCGAGAACATGGAGCGCCAGTTCCCCGTCTACGACGCGCTCTATGCCTACTGCCGGAGCGGGCTGCCGCGTGGGGCGTGACGCCCGGCTCGTCTTCGTCGCGAAGACGGCCCGCACCTTCTGTTACGGCTTCCTCGGCGTCCTGCTCCCGGTTTATCTCAGCGAACTGGGGTTCGACGCCCGCGAGTTGGGAATCGCCGTCACCCTGACCCTCCTCGCCAGCGCGGCCATGACCTTCGGGATCCGCTGGCCGGCCGAGCGCTGGGGCCCACGCGCCGCCCTCATGACACAAGCCGCGCTCATCGCCGTCTCGGCCGTGGTCTTCCTGTTGACGCGCCAGCCGTGGGTGGTCGTGGCGGCGGCCATGGCCGGGAACCTGGCGGTCGGCACCGGTGAAACCGGCCCCTTCCTCTCGCTCGAGCAGGTGATCGTCACCCGCGACACGCCGCGCGAGCGACTGACCACCACGCTCAGCTGGTACAACCTAAGCGGATACGCCGCCGCGGGCCTGGGCGCCGCCGCCGTCACGCAGCTCGGCACCTCCCCCCAGCCGCTCTTCCTGCTCTTCCTCCTGAGTGGCGTCGCGCAGATGGTGACGTACGGGCTCATGCGGCGGGAGCCGCCGCGCCACGCCGCGGCGCGGCACGCCGAAGGCACGCCGTCGCGGCCCTTCGTGCGCCGCCTCGCCGTCATCTTCGCCCTCGACTCCTTCGCCGGCGGCTTCGTCGTCCAGAGCCTGATCGCCTATTGGTTCTACACACGCTTCGGCCTCGGCCTCGACACGCTCGGCTGGATCTTCTTCGGCGCCCAAATCCTCTCGGGGCTCTCGCTCCTGCTGGCGGCCCGTGCGGCGCCGCGGCTCGGGCTCGTCAATACCATGGTCTTCTCCCACCTGATCTCCAATGTGCTCTTGCTCGCCGTGGCCCTGTCGCCCGTGGCATGGCTCGCCATCGCGTTCCTCCTCGCTCGCCACCTCCTGTCGCAAATGGACGTGCCGACCCGCCAAACATTCCTGATGCTGGCGGTGCGCGACCACGAGCGGGAGCACGCCGCGGCGATCACCAACATGAGCCGGAGCCTCGCCCAGTCCGTAAGTCCCGCACTCACGGGCTTTGCGATGCAGGGCCTGTCGCTGACGATGCCGTTTTTCCTCGGCGCAGGCCTCAAGATCGTCTACGACCTGTGGCTGTACGCCACCATCCGCCATGTGAAGACGTCATGACGCTTCTCCTAACCCGGAGCGACGTGGCCGACCTGCTACCCATGGACGCGTGCATCGAGGCTGTCGAGCATGCCTTCAGGCTGCACGGCGAAGGCCGGGCGGACCCACCCGGCATCCTGGGCGTCCACGCGCGCGATGGAGGCTTCCACATCAAGGCGGGCATCCTCGATCTCGGCCGCCGTTATTTCGCCGCCAAGACCAATGCCAATTTTCCAGGAAATCCGGAGCGCTTCGGGCTGCCGACCATCCAGGGAGTGCTACTCCTCGCCGATGCGGAGCGGGGCGCTCCCCTGGCGCTCATGGACTCGGCCGAGATCACGGCGCTCCGCACAGGCGCCGCGACCGCGGTCGCGGCGCGCCACCTCGCGCGCCCGGATGCCGCGGTGGTCACGGTGTGCGGATGCGGGTTGCAAGGGCGGGTACAGCTCCGCGCGCTGGCCGCCGTGCTGCGTCTCACCCGTGCCTATGCCATCGACCGTGATCCGGCCCGGGCGGCCGGCTTTGCCAGCGAGATGTCCCAGGCGCTCGGCTTTGAAGTCCTGGCGGCCGACGATCTCGACGCGGCGGTCCGGGCCAGCGATATCTGCGTCACCTGCACCCCATCGCGCACACCGATCCTTGGGCGCGCCCCGGTCGCCCGTGGGACTTTTATCGCGGCGGTCGGCGCCGACAATGAAGACAAGCAGGAGATCGAGCCGGCGCTCATGGCCTCCTGCGCCATCGTGGTGGACGTCCTCGAACAGGCCGCCACGATCGGCGACCTGCACCACGCCATCACAGCCGGGGCGGTGACCACGAGAGACGTGCGCGCCGAGCTTGGACAGGTGGTCGCCGGGCTCCGGCCGGGCCGCCGCTCTGACGACGAGATCGTCGTCTTCGACAGCACCGGCATGGCGCTCCAGGACGTGGCCGCGGCGGCCGCCGTCTACGAGCGTGCCGTCCGAGCCGGGCGTGGGCTCGAGGTCAACCTGGCCGCCTGACGGGTGCTACACTTGGCGCCGTGAAAAGCCGGACCATTCGCCAGACGGTGACGCTGCCCGCCTCCCCGCGCATGGTCTTCAAGGCGCTCGCGGACTCGAAGCAGCACTCCGCGTTCACCGGCTCGAAGGCGCAGATACCGAAGCGGGCGGGGAGCAAGATGACCGCCTACGGCGGGTACATCTCCGGGAATGTCCTGGGGCTCTGGCCGAGGATGGGGCTGCTTCAGACGTGGCGCACCACCGAGTGGCCCAAGGGCGCTCCGGACTCGCGGCTCGAGATCAGGCTCGCGCCCTCGGGGAAGGGCACGCGACTCACCATGATCCACTCCGCCGTGCCGGCTTCACAGGCCGCGCGATATGCAGCCGGCTGGAAGGCCTTCTACTGGGCGCCACTCCGCCGCTACCTCAAGCGCCGCTCAGCGAAGTAGCCGGCGCAGGCCGAGATCCACCAGGCGCGGGGCGATGACGCTCGCGATCGCAAAGATCCAGGACGGCCGGAAGGGATAGACCTCCGGGCGCGGCCGCCTGACGCAGCGGAGGATGCACCGGGCGACGTGCTCGGACGACTGGATCGGGCCGTGGGGTCCCGGCCCGGCGCGCCGCGCCTCGACCTCGTGGAACTCCGTGGCCGTGCCGATCGGGTACACGAGGCTCACCGAGATGCCCGTGCCCGCGAGCTCCACCCGCAGCGTCTCGCTGAACCCGCCGAGCGCGAACTTGGTGGCGCTGTACGCGCCGCGAAAGGGCACGCCGCGGCGCCCGACGATGGACGAGACATTGATGATGTGCCCCCGCCCCTGCCGCCTCATCCACGGCAGCACGGCCTGCGTGGCCGTAAAGACCGCGATGACGTTGAGCTCGAGGAGGCCGCGGAACTCGTCGGGCTTGGTGTCTTCCACCGTGGCGGACAGCCCCCGCCCGGCGTTGTTGACGAGGACGTCGATGCGTCCCCAGCGGGAGGCGACGTCGTCCACCATGGCGCGCACCGCGCCCGCATCGGTCACGTCGGCGCCGTAGACCGCCGCCTCGCCTCCGGAGGCCGCGATCTGCTTCGCCAGGCGGTCGAGACGCTCGCGCCGCCGCGCGCAGACGGCCACGCGCATCCCCGCTCCTGCCAGGCCACGCGCCGTCGCTTCCCCGATCCCGGCCGACGCGCCGGTGACGATCGCCACCCTGCCGGCGAGCGAGCTCAACGCGGTGGGCCTGCGGCTACTTGCCGGTGACGGCCTTGACGGCTTCCTGGGTGACCGAGACCATCCGGTCGAGCTGCTCCTCGGTGATGACCAGCGCCGGACAGAAGAAGATGTTCTCCATCCGCGCGCGCGTGATCACGCCGCGCTTGCTCATTTCCTGCATGAGCCGCGCGCCGATCTTTTGGTCCGCGCCGTAAGACTTCTTCGTCGCCTTGTCCTCGACCAGCTCGACGGCCGCCAGCAGCCCCTTGCCCGAACGGATGTCGCCGACGTTCGGATGACTGTCGAAAGCCGCGTGCAGGGCCTTGTGCAGGCGCATGCCGAGCGCGGCCGAGCGCTCCGCGAGCCGCTCGCGCTCCATGATCTCCACGTTCTTGAGGCCGACGGCGCAGCAGGTCGGGTGCCCCGAGTAGGTGTAGGCGTGCATCCACTTGTCCTCGGGCTTGACCGAGTCCATGGCCTCCTTGACGTCCTTGGAGACCATGATGCCGCCGAGCGGGAGATAGCCCGAGGACACGCCCTTGGCGAAGGACATGATGTCGGGCAGCACGTTCCAGTGCGTCATCGCGAACCAGTGACCTGTTCGGCAAAAACCGGTGATTACTTCGTCGGCGATGAAGAGGACCTGGTGCTTGTCGCACACCTTGCGCACCAGCGGGAAGTAGTCGTCGCTCGGATAGATGACGCCGCCGCCGCCGTGGATGGGCTCGGCGATGAAGGCCGCCACCGTGTCGGCGCCTTCGCGCAGGATCGCCTCCTCGAGCAGGCGCGCCGCGGTCTGCCCCGCCGTCTCGCCAGGCTTGGCGCCCTCCTGGCGGTACGGGTAGCAGGTCGGGATGTGGACGAAGCCCGGCACCCGGGGCTCGAACATCTTCCAGTAGGGCGGCATGCCGGTGGCGCTCATCGCCTGGAGCGTCACGCCGTGGTAGGAGTTGAAGCGCGAGATCACCTTGACCTTGTCGGGCTTGCCCTTGGCCTTCCAGTAGAAGCGCGCCGTCTTGAACGCTGATTCATTCGACTCGGCCCCGCCGCACGTGAAGAAGACCCCCTGCATGTTCGGGTACGAGATCGAGATGAGCTTCTCCGCGAGCTGCACCGCCGGGATGTTCGACGAGCCCGCGTAGGCCGAGAAGTAGGCCAGCTCGCTCATCTGCGCCGCGGCGGCCTTCGCCAGCTCCTCTCGGCCGTGGCCGACGTTGGTGTTCCAGAGCCCCGCCAGGCCGTCGATGTACTCTCGCCCCTGGATGTCGGTGATCGTGGCGCCGCGGCCCTTGACGTAGACCATGGGCTCGAGGTGATCGCTCGGGTGATGCAGCGGGTGGATCAGGTGATCCTGGTCGGACTTGATCAGCTCTGCGGCCTGCACGGCCATCGGATGCCTCCTCGAGTGGATCAGCGATGATAAATGGACTGGGCGGGCAAATGCGCCCGGTAGTCGCCGCCGGGGATCGGCACGGCCTGGGAGACCGGCCCGACGTACCAGTAGATGTACGCCGTGACCTGCCTCCCTCCGGCCAACCGCACCCCAACCTCCCCGCGATGATACTGGCTGCCCTCGGCGGAGTCCAGCGCCAGCCAGAGGCCGGGGTCCTTGAGCCGGTAGACCTCGCCGCGGATCACGCCGCCTCCGTCCCGCAACGCGGCCGGGTAGCGGCCCAGATCGAAGAGGAGGCCGGCGACCTCGCCTGCGCCCACGGAGTCGGCGCGGCCCGCGAGCAGCGCGTGGAGCCGGAAGCCGCGCATGAGCGTGCCGTACACGAAGAGCAGAGGCTCAGCGTCCACGGAGCAGGGACTCGAAGTCACGCAGCGCGGCGGCGTAGCGGGCGCCCGCCACCCACATGAAATCGTTGTGATGCGCGCCCGGAATCACGACCAAGGTCTTGGGCCCAGGCGCCCTCTCGAAGAGGCGCCGGCCGTGCCAGAGCGGCACGATCTCGTCGGCCTCGCCGTGCATGACCAGCACGGGGCATCGCACCCGGCCGATCTTGTCCACGTTGCGGAACTTGTCGACGGGGAAGACCGGGATCCACGTCACAACCCGGAAGGCCGTGAGGAAGGGGCTCTCGAGAACGAGCCCGCCGACGAATCGGCGCGCCGCCAGGTCCACCGCCGCGCCTGCCCCGAGCGAGCGGCCATAGAGGATGATCCGCTCGGGCGGAACTCGTAGATTTTGCGTCAGGTACTCGTACGCGGCATCGATATCGGCATAGACGTTCCGCTCTGACGGCTGCCCGTCGGAGAGACCGTAGCCGCGGTAGTCGTAGGCGAGCACGCTGAAGCCCAGATCTCGCAGGACGGGCAGCAGCGGCAGCACCCAGCCCAGGTCTTCCCCGTTGCCGTGACTGAAGAGCACCGTGTACGTCGCCCCAGGGTTCGGAAGGTAGACCGCGGCGATCCGCTCGCCGCCGGCGGTAGTCAGCCTGAGAACGTCGGGCGTATCGCGGTAGCTCTTCGCTGGAGGCAGGAAAATCATGCGGTCCGAGCTGACCCACACCCATCCAAGGACGGCGGCGTAGATGAACGCCAGGGAGAGGACGATGCGGAGGAGCGAGAACTCGGGGATCAGCAGACGCCTGAGCAAACGGGCGCCCACTCCATCTAGACCTCCTTGGCGCTGACGGCCTGGAGCACGGCGTTGACGAAATCGCTCTCCGGGATGGCGCCCTCGAACTCGACGCGGTCGTTGATCACGATCTTCGGTACCGCCATGACCTGGTAGCGCTGGGACAGCTCGGGGAACTCCGTCGCCTCGACGCACTCGGACCGGACGTGCTCGGAGGCAATCGACATGTGCTGTGCCAGGCGCACGGCCCGCGGGCAGTGCGGTCAGGTGGGCGTGGCGAAGACCTTGATCATGACGTCTTCGGTCAGGCCGGCCAGGGCCGCCTTGGTCTCGTCCTTGAGCTGCGCTTCGCCGGTCGAGACGGAAACGATGGAGTCGATCAGGTTGGAGAACTCGTAGCCCGCCGGGGTGCCCAGGAAGCGGATGCCGTAGTCCTTAGCGCCCTCGACCGCGACGGCGGGCGTGACCGACACGCCGTAGGCCGCGGCCTCGTCCCGCTCGATGTGGGGATTCATCACCTTGACGGTGATCTTCTCGGAGAGCGCGGCGACCTCCTTGATGAGCGAGACGGTCTGGGCGTTGTTCTCGGGCCCGAGCTCGGAGGCGAAGACCGTCAGCGTCACCGGTCCGGTGAGCTTCTCGAACTCCCGCGTGACCGCCTGCTCGTCCTGCGCCGTGAGGTATCCCATGCGCTCAGTATACCCTCACGCCCGCGGCGCGCCCCGCACGATCTCGAGCATGCGGCGGTAGCCGGATGGATCAATGCGCGCGTCGATCAGCGTCGGTCCCGGCGCGGCCTGCGCGGCGACGAGCGCGCGGGCGAAGCCCGACTCGTCCGCCGCAGTCCAGGCCGTCACGCCGAACGAGCGCGCGAGGAGCGCAAGATCGGGCCCCCCGTAGCGCATGGACGCGCCGGCGTAGCCCTTCTGCTCCTGCTTGATCTCGATGAGCGAGAGCGCCGCGTCGTTGAACACGATGACGGTGATGGGCAGGCGCAGTCGCGCGGCCGTCTCGAGCTCGGCCGCGACCATCATGAAGCCGCCGTCGCCCGTGAAGCACACCACCCGCTGCTCGGGGAAGGCGAGCTGGGCGGCGATGGCCGCCGGCAGCGCGAAGCCCATAGTCGCGAGACCGTTCGAGATCAGGAACTCCCCCGGCTCCACAGCCTGCCAGTACTCGGCGGCCTGGAACATGTGGGCGCCGGCGTCCGTGGTCGCGATAGTCCCAGCTGGAGTCAACTCGCGGGTGATCTGGACCACCCGATGCGGCGCCAACCCCGGCACGCCGATCTCGAGCGCGCGCTGTCGCTCGCGGCGCAGTCTGTCCACCTCGACCACGTCCCAGTCGGCGTGGTGCTGGTGGAGCCGCGGCGCCAGCTCCTCGAGAATGAGGCCGAGGTCGCCCACCACCTCGAGTGCCGGGGAGAAGTAGCCCCCGCCTCCGACAGCGCTTCGCCCAGGCCCGCCAGAGGGACCCCGCACCAAGGTCAGCACGGGGGCTGTGTAGCTCCAGCGGCGCGGGATCAGCTCGACCGTGTCGAGGCCGAATGCGATGATGAGGTCGGCGCGACCAACCACGGGCTCCTCGAGCGCGCCGCCCGTGAACACGCCCATCGCCAGCGGGTGAGGATCAGGCAGCGCGCCCTTGGCCTTGTAGGTGGTCAGGACGGGCGCGGGCAGCGCTTCGGCAAAGGCGCGCAGCCACTTCGCGTCGGCGGCGCGGCACTGAAGCCCCGCCAGGACCACGGGCCGCTTGGCTTTCTTGATCAACGCCACCGCGCTATCGAGATCGGCAGCGGCCGGCTGTGGCAGCGGCGCGGGCGTCGCCGTCGTCGCGAACGGCACGGCAGGCTGGCCCGCAACGTCCGCCGGCAGATCGATATGCACGGGGCCTCTCGGCTCCTTCATCGCGAGCTGGGCTGCATGGGCGACCCAGTGGCCGGCCGACTCCGCCGTGATGGTGAGGCTGCCTTTCACGACGGGGGCCAGGAAGGCCGCGTGGTCGAAGGCCTGGTGCGTGGCGAAGCCGAGCGCCGAGGTAGAGTGGCGGTCAGAGAGATAGATCAACGGGCTCCGATCCAGGAAGGCGTGGGCGAGGCCGGTCGCGCTGGCGCTGACGCCGGGGCCCAACGTTGACAACACCGCGCCCGGAGCGCCGCCGAGCTCGCCCGTCACGGCGGCCATGATGCACGCGGCGGACTCCTGGTGGCAGAGGACGAAGGACAAACCCTGCGCACGCGCGGCCTCGAGCAGCTCGAGGTTGGAGCCGCCGCCCGGGACACCGAAGATGCGCTGGACTCCGGCGCGGCGAAGGCCGTCGATCAGGATCTCGGCGACGGTGGGCATCGGCGTCAGGACCGAACGGGCAGGATCACTGTCGCGGTGCCTGGGACGGTCACTTCGCCCGCGTTCTCGAGCCACAGATCGAGGTCGACGCGGCCGTCCGGGCCCTTCTTCTTGACGCGCCCGTGGGCCGCGATGGTCTCGCCGGCGAAGTTCGGCCGCCGCATCTGGAAGCCGAGCGACTTGACGAAGCCGTCGTCGCCCATCCAGTCGGTGACCACGCGGCAGAGGCAGCCGCGGATGAAGGCCGTGTTGATGAAGATGTCCTTGTGCCCGGCCTGCTGGGCGAATTCGCGGTCGTGGTGAATCGGGTAGAAGTCCTGGGTGCCCGAGACCTGGGCGACCATGCGCGTCGGCGTCAGCTCGAGCGAGAAGCCGGTCAGCTCCTCCCCTTCCTGCACGTCGTCCCAGGCCGGACTTGGCCGGCGCGCCATTGCACTCATGCCCGGCTCACCCCCGTGGCGATCTCTTCGGGCGTGCGGTGGACGAGGATCTGATTGGTCCGCTTGGCAACGACGTCCTCCTTCTGGTTGACGATCGTCGTCTCGGTCCGGATCCAGACCGAGAGCGGGTCGAGCTTGGTGCCGCGCTGGTGGATGGCGATCACCTTGTGGCTGGCGCCGAGGCGGTCGCCCACCTTCACGGGCTGGAACCACTCGAACTCCTGGTTGAGGTTGATCAACCGGTCGCCGGGCGTCGGGATCTGGCGGACCACCGGGAAGATGTCGTAGTCGGCCGGCGGGTACGGCCCGAGGGAGGCGAAGTAATCCACCATCACGGGCGGGCAGTGCCCGTCCTCGAGAAAGCGCGGGTTCATGTCGTCGAGCATCTGGCAGTGGCGGCGGATGGGCTCGTGTTCGACCGGGTAGCGCCCCCATCGGAGCGGGGTCTCGTACCCCTCCCACTGCTTCTTCACCGCCTTGACGTCGTAGGCCACGGGGGAAGTTAGCCGGCGAGGCGAGCCAGGACGGGGCGCATCCGGTCGAGCGCCTTGCGGATGTTGGCCTCCGAGTTGGCGTACGACAGGCGCAGGTAACCCTCGCCGTACTGGCCGAAGGCCGTGCCGCCGAGCACGGCCACGCCGCCTTCCTGGAGGATGGCCTCGGCGACTTCGCTGGAGGGCCGCTTGATCGCCTTGATGTTGGGGAAGACGTAGAAGGCGCCCTTGGGCGTCCGGCACGTCACCCCCGGCAGCGCGTTGAGCCCCGCGACGATGATGTCCCGGCGGCGCTTGAACTCCGCCACCATCTGGCGCACCGGCATCTGGTCGCCCTGGAGCGCGGCGATGCCCGCCCACTGGGTGAACGAGGCGGTGCAGGAGTTCGAGTTGACCATCAGTCGGGCGACGTGCTCAGCGAGCGGCACCGGCATGACGCCGTAGCCCATGCGCCAGCCCGTCATTGCATAGCTCTTGGAGAAACCATCCAGGATGATGGCGAGATCGCGCATCCCGGGGAAGCGCGTGATCGACGCGAACTCGCCCTCGTAGAGGAACGCCTTGTAGATCTCGTCGGTCAGCACGGGGATCTGGTACTTGACGGCGATCTCTGCGATGCGGCCGAGCTGGTCCATACCCAGCACGCCGCCAGTCGGATTCTGCGGGGAGTTGATGATGATGAGCTTGGTCTTCTTCGAGGCGGCTTTCTCGAAGGCCGCCATGTCGAAGCCGAAGTCGCTCTCCTCGCGAAGCGGGATGGGCACGGGGACGCCGCCCACGAAGTTGATGACCGACTCGTAGATCGGGAAGCCCGGGTTCGGATAGATGACTTCGTCGCCCGGATTCACCAGCGCGGTGATCACGAAGTACATGATGGGCTTGGCGCCCGGCGTCACCACGATCTCCTCGGGCGCCACCGGGATGTTGCGCGTTCCGCCTATGTCCTTGGCGATCGCCTCTCGCAGCTCGGGCAGCCCGGCGGCTGGGCCGTAGTGCGTGGCGCCGTCATCGAGGGCCCGCTTGGCCGCCTCACGGATGTGGGCGGGCGTGTCGAAGTCCGGCTCGCCGATCTCGAGGTGGACGATCTCCTTACCCTGCCGCTCGAGGGCCTTGGCGCGGGCCAGCACCTCGAAGGCGGACTCGGTACCCAGCCGTGACATGCGCTCGGCAAAATTCATGATGGCGCCGATTATACTCGACGCCATGGAGCTGGTGGAGGTCGCGGCGGGCTGGTTCTGGATGGGCTGGGAGGAGGGGCATCCTGGCGAGCGTCCTCGCCACCGCGTCTGGCTCGATGGCTTCGCCATCGCCCACGCTCCAGTGACCAACGCCGAGTACAGCCGCTTCCTGGAGGCGGCGGAGGCCGCTCCCCCGCCCTGGTGGGGCGACCCGCGCTTCAGCGATCCGGGGCAGCCCGTGGTCGGCGTCAACTGGTTCGAGGCGTCGCTGTACTGCGACTGGATGTCGAGCGCGAGCCGCGGACGCTGCCGGCTGCCGACAGAAGCCGAGTGGGAGAAGGCGGCTCGCGGCGGGCTCGAAGGCGCGCGCTTCCCGTGGGGCAACGACAGGCCGGTGTCAGCGGCCTTCGACAGGCCCCCCCAGATCACGGAGACTGCCGCCAACCCGCTCGGGCTGGTCGCGCTCTCGGGCGTCTGCCACGAGTGGTGTCTCGACTGGGAGGACGGAATGTACTACGCGACATCACCCGAGCGGAACCCGCAGGGGCCGCCGCACGGCACGCGGCGCGTCTCGCGAGGCGGCGCCTGGCGGCACCAGGACCCGTGGAGCCCCGTCGCCCACCGCTCCTCCCTGCCGCCCGACCTGCGCTACTCCGACTACGGCTTCCGGCTGGTTCGGACTGCGGACTGACTACAGACTTGTGCGGAGGTCTTCGATGTCCCGCCGGACTTCCTGGAATGCGACACGAACGACGGCATGGGTCGCCGCGAAGCCCTCGTTCATCTCCGTGCGCAGGCCGCTACCCAGGCGATCCACGCGTTCAGAGAGGCCGATCACGCCTTCCGCAACGCCGCGTATGTCATGCCGAAGGTACTCCGCCACGACGTCGAAATGGCGCCGGGTTTCGGCGGCGGAATCTCGCACTTCCTGGCGCAGGGTCCCGAACTCCCCTCGCAGGGTCCCGAACTCCTCTCGCAGGGAACCGAACTCCCCTCGCAGGGAACCGAACTCCTCTCGGAGGGCTCCCAGGGCCTGGTCGAGGTAGGCGCGGGTCTCGGCGTCCACGGCGCTACTCTAGCCCTCCGCCCGCATCAATTTCAAGTGTGTCGCCTGGGATACAGCGCCGTATTACGTGTGAGCGATGACTTCGATCTCGACGAGCGCGCCGGCGGGCAGCTTCGCCACCTGGACGGTCGAGCGGGCCGGCGGCTGCGTCCCCGCGTGGCGCTTGTAGACCAGGTTCATCTCGGCGAAATCTTCCATCCGCGCGAGGAACACCGTGGCCTTGACCATCCGGTCGAGTCTGCTGCCGCAGCTGTCGAGGATGGCCTTGAGGTTGGCGAAGATCTGCTCGGTCTGCTCGCCAACGGATGAGCCCGTGAGCGCGGTCTCGCCGGGCTTGAGAGCGATCTGGCCGGAGACGAAGACGAGATTGTCCACCTTCATGGCCTGCGAGTAGGGCGCGCCCTGGAGGGGTTCGGGCGCCTTGTTTGTCTGGACCACGAACTTCTTCGCCATTGAGTTCTCCTTGACTACCAGAGGCTTGCCGGGAGCGGCAGCCCCTCGAAGTCCGATGTGGGTAGCGGTTCCGGCGGCGTGACGCCGAGGTCGGCGGCCAGGGCATAGAGCTGGCGGAGGTGCCGGGCCGCGTGCCACGTGGTGCGCTCGAGCAGATCGTGGCCGTTCTGCGGACCGTAGCAGACCTCGATGGTGCGAGCGTACTCGGAAGGGCCGGCGCCCTCGAACCAGCCGGAGACGCGCCCGCGCACGAGCGCGCCGTAGCGCGCGACCGCCGGGCCGTCGACGAGGTCCGGCGGCGCTTTCTCCTGGAGCCACGACTCGCGGAGCTCACCCATGTCCATGCCGTCGACATAGGCCAGCGACAGCCTGAAGACGTGGAAGGCCAGATCCCGCACGCTCCGGTCACGCTGGGGCGGCTTGTGGTCGAGCGCGCTGACGGGGAGCGCGGCCAGCAGACGTCCGGTACATGCCAGGATCCTGTCGAGCCGCGCGCCGAGCTCGAGCGGCGGCAGCTTGGGAATTCTGCCTGCCGACTGACCCATTTACCGCACGCTCAAGAACACGTGGAGCCCGCGGCGGTCCGCGACGACGAGGTCAAGCAGGCCGTCGCCGTCGAGGTCTTCCACCAGAAGGTTGGACTGCACCGGGCCCGTGAGCTGGAGCGCCCAGCGCTCCTCCCAGCGGCCGCCCGTCAGCTCCAGCGCGGCCAGCACGTCGCGGCCCTGGCGCGGCAGGATGACCTCGAGCCGGCCGTTGCCGCTCATGTCGGCGATCACGGCCTGGTCCTGATTGCGGGACCCGGCCGCATGCGAGGAGTAGCCCAGGGCCTTCCCCGACGGGACGAGGGACGCGCCCCGCCGCTCGTACGCCACCAAGACGCCCGAGAGATGCGGCGTGTTCACGGCGATCAGCTCGGGAATGCCGCCGCCCGAGACGTCCGCCGCGCCGATCACGTGCACCCAGCGGTTGCTCTGACCGAAGGCGGGCCCCTCGGCCAGGACCTCGAGCCCGCCTTCGCGCCAGCCGAGCACGAGGATCGAGGAGCCCTGGCGCGGCGCGCTCTTGACGACGACCACCGCCGGGCGACGGCCTTCGCCGATCGGCGCCATGATCGCGATCAGGTCCTCGAGGACTGCGGGCGCGCGGACGACGTAGCGGAACCGGATCGTGAGAGCGTTGGGCGCGACGGCGATCACGGTCACGGCCGACGCCTCGAGCTTGTCTCCGAGGACGCCGTGCGAATAGCGCTCGGTCGGGTCCGACAGGACCACAGCCTGGAGCCCGGAGGAGCCGTCCAGGCTGCCGAGCGTGATCCGCGAGTCGGGCAGCGCCTGCGCGTCCACGCGTGAAACCACGCGGGGACCGGAGGGGAGGCTTCCGATGAGCACGAGGGCGCCGTCGGCGGCCACGGCCAGGAGGTCGTCCCAACCCTTTCCCTCGAGGGTGACGGGAACAGGCGAGGTCAGCCGGGACAGGGCGCCACCAACGTCGAACGCGCGAAGCACGCCCTCGCTCCACACGAGGAGGCGGCCGTCGGGCGACACGGCCACAACCGCGCTCCGCCCCTCGCCGAGCGCGACAACGACAGGCGGGCCGTCGGGGCTCGCGACCTCGCCGTAGCGTCCCAGCACCTGGAGCTCCGTCCGGCCGAGCTCGAAGATCCACAAGGTGCCGTTGGCGTCGATGCCGGCGAGCCGCTTGGGCGGCAGCGAGACAATCCAGCGAAACGGCGCTTCGCCAACGGCGGAGATCACGAGCAGGCGGGGGAAGGTCCCCTTCCCCGCGGCAACCCGGTTCGCGCTGGGCCCGCCGTACGAGAGCGGCCACGCCTGCGCCGACGCCGCCAGCGTCAGGATCACAAGTGCCGAGACGAAGAAGCGGACGATCACGCTCCTATCGGCCGTGGAAGACCACCGGCTGCTTCTTGGCAAACGCCGCGACGCCGTTCTTGAAGTCTTCCGTGTGGCCGCTGGCGGCGATGGCCTGAGCCTCGAGCTCCATCTGGGTCTCGAGGCTTTCCTGCGTGGACTGGTGGAAGAGGAGCTTGGCCCGGCCGAAGGCGAGCGTCGGCCCTTGGGCGAGCTCTGTGGCCAGCGCCGCCACCGCTGCCGGGAACTCGGCGTCGGGATGGACGCGGTTGACGAGCCCCCAGTCCATGGCCTCGCGGGCCGAGAGCACTCGGTTGGTGTAGTGGAGCTCGAGCGCGCGCCGCAGGCCGATCATGCGCGGCAGGAAGTAGGAAGACGAGCCGTCGGGCGAGGCGGCGATCCTGGAATACGCCATGGTGAACTTGGCCGACTCGGCCGCGACCACGAGGTCCCCGCAGAGCGCCAGGCTCATACCGCCCCCGGCGGCGATGCCGTTGACGGCCATGACGACGGGCTTGGCCGTACGGGTGAGCCGCGAAACCGAGCCATGGAGATAGGTCGTCAGCTCCTTGATGAGGATGCCGATGCGGTCGGGACTGTCGTTGAAGTCCTTGACGTCGCCACCCGCGCAGAACGCCTTGCCCGCGCCCGTCACGACGATGCAGCGCACCGCGCGATCCTCGTCCGCGTCGAGCGTGGCGTGGAAGAGATCGCGGCCGAGCGCCAGGTTCAGCGCGTTGTAGGCAAGGGGGCGGTTCAGCGTGATGGTCGCGACCGCGTCCTCGACGTCATAGCGGATGGTCTCGTAACCCATGCGACTCTCCTTATGGCGACGCTTAACGGCGATCGCCGACGCGGTGCAGCTTCAAGAGATTGGTCGTGCCGGTGACCCACATGGGCGCGCCCGAGATGATGACGATCACGTCGCCGTTGCGCACCGTCCCGTCGCCGAGGAGGGTCGCCTCGACCTCGTGGACCATCTCGTCCGTGGTCTCGACTTTTCTAACGAGGCGGGAGCTGACCCCCCAGTAGAGGCCGAGCCGACGCTGGACTTCCGGAAAGGGCGTGAGCGCCACCACCGGCACGTCGGGCCGCTCGGAGGAGATAAGCCGCGCGCTGAAGCCCGACTGGGTAAAAGCGACGATGGCCTTGGCGTGGAGCACCTCGGCGGCGCGGCAGGCCGACTCCGCGACGGCCTCGGGGAAGCCGTACGCCTCCGGGCGAGGCGGCAGGGCCGCGGCCCGCGAGGTCTCGCGCTCGGCGCGGGCCGCCACGCGCGACATGACCTCGACCGCCTCCACGGGATGCCGGCCCGAAGCCGTCTCGGCCGACAGCATGATCGCGTCCGCGCCCTCGAAGATGGCCGTGGCGACGTCGGTCACTTCTGCCCGGGTGGGGCGGAGGTAGGTAACCATGGACTCGAGCATCTGCGTGGCGACGATGACGGGCACCTTGGCGAGCCGCGCCTGCCTGATCACGTCACGCTGGATGATCGGCACCTCTTCGAGCGGCACCTCGAGGCCGAGATCGCCGCGCGCCACCATGACCGCGTCCACGAGGGCGAGAATGCCCGGCAGGTTGGCGACGATCTCCGCGCGCTCGAGCTTCGCGATGATGGGCAGGCTCGCCCGCTGCTCCAGGAGGAACTTGCGCACCTCCTGGATGTCGGAGGAGGAGCGCACGAACGACACGGCGACGTAATCCACGCCGTGCTCGATCCCGAAGCGGAGATCGTCCTTGTCCTTGGCCGTGAGACAGGAGACCGGCAGCGGCAGCCCCGGCAGCGACACGCCCTTGTGGTCGGACACGACCCCGCCGGCCGTGATGCGGCAGTGCGCCTCGCGCGCTTCCACCCGCTCGACGACGAGCTGGATCGTGCCGTCGTCCATCCAGATCTGGTCGCCGGGCTTGAGCGAGGCGAAGAGCTTCGGGTCGTCGAGCGAGGCGCGCGCGGCCGTTCCCGGCACCGTCTCGGCCGTCAGCACGAAGGGCTCGCCCGCGAGGAGCATGGCGCGGCCGCCGACGAAGTTGCCGAGCCTGCCCTTGGGGCCCTGGAGGTCCTGGATGATGGTGACCGGGTGACCCCACTCGGCTTCACCGTCGCGGATGGCGCGGATCGCGGCCGCGTGTTCGTCGTGAGTACCGTGGGAGAAGTTGAGCCGCGCGACGTCCATGCCTGCCGCGACCAGCTTGCGGAGCATGAGCGGCTCCCGGCTGGCCGGGCCAATGGTGCACACGATCCGCGTGCGTCTCACTTGAGCTTCTTCTTGAGGACCTGCCCCGTGTAGGACTTGGCCGCCTGCCGGGCGAGGTCTTCCGGAGTGCCGGAGGCGACCAGGCGGCCGCCGTCGTTGCCCCCCTCGGGCCCGAGATCGATGATCCAGTCGGCGGTCTTGATGACGTCCACGTTGTGCTCGATGATCACCACCGTGTTCCCCTGGTCTACGAGCTGGTTCAGCACCTCGAGCAGCCGCCGGATGTCAGCGAAGTGCAGGCCCGTCGTGGGCTCGTCGAGGATGTAGAGGGTCCGCCCCGTGGCCCGGCGCGAGAGCTCCGTGGCGAGCTTGACGCGCTGGGCCTCCCCGCCCGACAGCGTGGTTGCCGACTGGCCGAGGCGGATGTAGTCGAGCCCGACGTCGTGGAGCGTCTTGAGCTTCTGCTTGATCGCCGGCACCGGGTCGAAGAACCCGAGCGCCTCGGCCACCGTCATGTCGAGGACCTCGGCGATGTTCTTGCCCTTGTAGCGCACCTCGAGCGTCTCGCGGTTGTAGCGCTTGGCCTTGCAGACCTCGCAGGTGACGTAGACGTCGGGCAGGAAGTGCATCTCGATCTTGACCAGGCCGTCGCCCTGGCAGGCCTCGCAGCGGCCGCCCTTGACGTTGAAGGAGAAGCGCCCGGGCTGATAGCCGCGCATCCGCGCATCCGACGTCCGCGCGAACAGCGTCCGGATCAGGGTGAAGACGCCCGTGTAGGTCGCCGGGTTGGAGCGCGGCGTCCGCCCGATGGGCGACTGGTCGATGTCGATGACCTTGTCGAGGTGCTGGGCGCCCTCGATCCTGTCGTGCTCGCCCGGTCGCTCCTGGGCGCGGTGGAGCATCTGCGCGAGCGCCCGGTACAGGATGTCGTTGACGAGCGTGGACTTGCCCGAGCCCGAGACCCCGGTCACGGCCGTGAAGGTGCCGAGCGGAATCTTGACCGCCATGCCCTTCAGGTTGTGCTCGCGCGGGTTGTGGATAATGACGTGCTTGCCGTTGGGCGCGCGGCGCTTCTTCGGGATGGCGATCTCCTCGACGCCGGAGAGGAACCTGCCCGTGAGCGAGGCGGGGTGCGCGGCGATCTCCTCGGGCGTGCCGACGGCGACCAAGTAGCCGCCCAGCTCTCCCGCCCCCGGCCCCAGGTCCACGACGAAATCGGCCGCGCGGATCGTCTCCTCGTCGTGCTCCACCACGAGCACGGTGTTGCCGAGGTCCCGCAGCCGCTTGAGCGTGTCGAGGAGCCGGCTGTTGTCCCGCTGGTGGAGCCCGATGCTGGGCTCGTCGAGGATGTAGAGCACGCCGACCAGGCTCGAGCCGATCTGGGTCGCGAGGCGGATCCGCTGCCCCTCGCCGCCGGACAGCGTGGCGGCGCCGCGGTCGAGCGTCAGGTAGTCGAGCCCGACGTGGGCCAGGAAGCCCAGCCTCTCGCGGATCTCCTTGAGCACGCGGCGCGCGATCTGGGCGTCCCGCTCGGAGAGCGTCAGCGTGTCGAAGAACTGGCGCGCGGACTTGATGGAGAACCGGACGACGTCCGCGATGGAGCGCCCCGCGATCTTGACGGCGAGCGTCTCGGGCCGGAGGCGCGAGCCCCGGCAGGCGGGGCAGTCCCTGAGCGCCATGAAGCGCTCGAGATCCTGTCTCACCTCGGGGGACAGCGTCTCCTTGTATCGGCGCTCGAGAATCTTCACGGCCCCCTCGAAGCCGTCGCCGGCCTCGCCGTGGAGGATGATGTCCCGCGTCTTTTTCGTGAGCTTCCCCCATGGCGTCGCGAGATCGAACTTGTAGCGGCGGGCGAGCACGTTGAGCGTCTGCTTGAAGGTCGAGGCTCCCGCGCCGGCCCAGGGGGCGAGCGCCCCGTCCTTCAGTGACCGGGCGGGGTTCGGCGCCACGAGGGCCGGGTCGATCTCGTACCGCGAGCCGATCCCGCCGCACTCGACGCAGGCGCCGTAGGGGCTGTTGAACGAGAACATGCGCGGCGACACCTCCGGGAAAGAGATGCCGCACGCGGCGCAGGCCAGCCGCTCCGAGAAGATGTGGGACGGGCCGTCCGCCACCTCGACCTGGACCACGCCCTCGGCCAGGCGGAGCGCGGTCTCGAGCGAGTCGTTGAGCCGCGAGCCGAGCGTGTCCCGGATCACCAGGCGGTCCACGACCACCTCGATCGTGTGCTTCTTGGTCTTGGCGAGCTCGATCTCCTCGCTCAGCTCGTGGAACTGGCCGTTGACGCGGACCCGGACATACCCCTGGCGGCGCAGGTCGAAGAAGAGCTTGCGATACTCGCCCTTGCGCCCCCTGACGACCGGCGCCAGCACGATGAGGCGGCTGCCCTGGGGCAGCGCCATGACGCGGTCGACCATCTGCTGGACCGTCTGCGCGGAGATCACGACGCCGCACGACGGGCAGTGCGGCACGCCGATCCGCGCGAAGAGCACGCGGAGGTAGTCGTAGATCTCGGTGACCGTGCCGACGGTCGAGCGCGGGTTCTTCGAGGTCGTCTTTTGCTCGATCGAGATCGCGGGCGACAGCCCCTCGATCGAGTCGACGTCGGGCTTTTCCATCTGCTCGAGGAACTGCCGCGCGTAGGCGGAGAGCGACTCGACGTAGCGCCGCTGGCCCTCGGCGTAGATGGTGTCGAAGGCCAGCGAGGACTTGCCGGAGCCGGAGAGCCCCGTCAGGACCACCAGCTGGTCGCGGGGGATCTCGAGGTCTATAGACTTGAGGTTGTGCTCGCGCGCCCCGCGGATGACGATCCGGTCGTTGGCCATCGGAGCCCCATTCTAGCCCTTGCCCGCGCGCCGAGCGAGCCGGAGCACGAGGGCGGCGGCCGGGGCCGCAACCACGGCGGGGTAGGCCAGCGGCAGCCCCACCCAGCCCGACGAGCCGCCGACCGTCCACTGCCCCAGGAGCGCTAAGGCGGCGAAGACCGCGAGCCCCACGAACCCCGCCCAGGTGCCCCAGCGGGCGCGCGCCGCGGGGGGCGGCAGCAGCACCGCCGGCGCGAGGGTGGACGCCGCGAGTCCCAGTGCTGTTAGAACGAGCACCCACGGCTCGGTAGGCCAGAAGCTCGCCACCGCCGCCGCGCCGATGATCGCCGACCAGAGGCCGAGATCATGGCCGATCTCTCCGCCTCCTGTGACGTCGAGCCCGCCGATCCGCTCGCGAAGCGCCACGCTCGAGGCGAAGAAGCTCGCGAGCCCGGCCACCGGCACGAGCGCCAGGACGAAGCGCCCCGCGCCCGCGGCCCCAACGCCTGCTGCCCAAGACAAGGACGGCGGCCTCACCAGCCGCTCGAGGGCGATGCCGCCCAGGAAGATATCGGGGGCGCCGAGCGCGCAGTAGACGGCCCAGCCGATTCCCCAGACGAAGACCGCGAGGAGCCCCGCGCCGACGGCGGCCATCTGGCGGCGAGTGACCCTGGCAGTTGCGCCATACCCGATGAGAGCGAGCGCGCCGCCCGTCAGCGTGAGCAGAAGCCCCCAGCGCCGCGAGGAATCGCCACGCCGGCCGTCCGCCCAGGCGATCCCGGAAGTCGGCGCTCCGGGGACGGCCTTGCCCGCTTCGAAACGCAGCCGCGCCCCCGGAGGACACGTCAGCTCGTCGCCGGGTCGGAGCGTCACCGACTGCCCTGGCTGGAGCTCCCAGTCGCTCTCGCTCACCCGCGCGCCGTCGCGCGCGCGGACGTGAATCTGGGCCGGGCCGGTCGCCGTGATCCGGTGCTCCTCCTCGAAGACCAGCACGCCGTGCCCGCGCCCTGCGCGCAGCTCGCGCCCGGCGCTGACCCACGGGCTCGAAGCGGGAAACCGGAACGCGGGCTGTGAGGCTACCCGCTCCCAGGCGCCCAGCGGGCCCACAGCGGCCCCGCGTGCGACGACCAACAAGGGCACGGCCAGGCCGAGGATCCCGGCGAGGAGAAGCCACGGCACGAGACGCCCGGCCTTGCGCCAGATCACGAGGAGCCATGCCCCGCCCGCAGCGATCCCGATGCCCCGCCAGCGCGGCGCGCCGAGCCACGCGGCCACGTCACCCGCCAGCACCAGGCTGGCCCAGAGGAGAAGCCCGGCGACGAGGAGGAAGACGACGACTGGGAAGAGGGCGTCGCGGGCGGGCTGGGCCGCCCGCGCATCGCCGCCCGCCACCGCGAGCGCCAGGAGCGGAGCGACCAGGAGCAGGAGCCCCGCCCAGACGCCGTCGGGCCCGCCCTCGAGGACAAGGGCCGGCAGCGCGAGCCACGCGGCCGGGGTGAGCCAGACGGCCAGGGTGCGCGCGCCGGAGATCACCGGTGGAGGACCACCGCCGCCAGCCACGCGAGCGCGGGCGCGACGACGGCGCCGTACCACCACAGCACGGAAAGGCCCGCGACGCGGATGCTGCCGGCCTCGGAGGGCAGCGCGCCAATGAGCGGGTAGGCGGCCAGCAGGAGCAGCAGGAGGACGGCGGGGAGCGCAGTTCTCACGACGGCCGCATCATAGCAAATCGGGGTAGAATGGCCGAAGCTCTCAACCCCGAACGAGGAGAGGACATGCCCGAGCGGATCAAGCGTGTGATGGTCGTGACCGCGCACCCGGACGATTCGGAGTTCGGCGCGGGCGGCACCGTGGCGAAGCTCACGAGGGAAGGCAAGACCGTCATCTACTGCATTCTCACGAACGGCAACAAGGGCTCGAGCGACCGCAGCATGACACCCGAACGGCTGGTCGGGATCCGCGAGGAGGAGCAGCGGAACGCCGCGCGCGTTCTTGGAGTAGACACGGTGGACTTCCTCGGTTTCCCGGATTGCGAGCTCGAGAACACCCGCGAGTCCCGGATGGCCGTCACGGCCGCCATCAGACGCCACAAGCCGGACCTCATCATCTGTCAGAATCCGAACCGGACGAAGAATCTCGGCGGCTCCCACCGCGACCACCGGGTGGCCGCCGGCATCGCGCTCGACTGCGTCTACCCCCTGGCGCGGGACCACATGGCGTTCCCCGAGCTGATGGCGCAGGGGCTCGAGCCGCACAGGGTCAAGGAGGTGCACATGATGTGGTGGGACGACCCCGAGATCGTCGTCGACACCTCCGACACGATCGACCTCAAGATCAAGGCGCTCCAGTGCCACGTGAGCCAGCTTCCGGACATGGCGGGGATGGAAAAGCGCGTCCGAGAGCGCGGCGCCGTGCTGGGAAAACCGAAGGGCTACGCCTACGCCGAGACCTTCGACCGCATCCTGATCGAGCGTTAGCAGCGGGCCCGGCCCGCGCGCGCACCCTGATCGCGGAGGACTCCCCTGATGGCGGGATCGACAACGACGCCGACGACGCTGGCGGAGCTGATGGGCCTGAGGGTCTCGGCCGAGCCGGATGCGTCGTACTTCCATCTTTACGACGAGACGGTCACCTACGGCCAGCTCTGGAAGGAAAGCGCCCGCTACGCCGCCGGGCTCCGCCGCGCGGGCATCGACCGCGGCGACAAGGTCTGCCTGATCTATCCCACGTGCAAGGAGTTCTTCTTCACCTTTTTCGGCGCGCTCCGGCTGGGCGCCGTGCCGGTGCCGCTCTACCCGACGCTGGGCGTCGAGGCGACGGCGGGCGTCTTCCGCGACTCCGAGGCCAAGGCCGTCGCCACCATCGGCTGGTTTCGCAAGGGCGTGGAGGAGAGCCAGGCCGCCGCGTCCAATATCCGGCACGTGCTCGAGCCCCAGGACCTCGAAGTGGACGGGCCCTCGCCCGCCTTCCCCACGCCTCACGAGACCGACACCGCCTTCATCCAGTACACCTCGGGCAGCACCGGCAATCCTCGCGGCGTGGTGCTGAGCCACGCCAACGTCACGCAGACCGTCGCCCTCATGGCCGAGGCGGCTCAGCTCACCCGCGAGGACGTGGTCGTGTCGTGGCTGCCGCTTTACCACGACATGGGGTTGATCGGCTGCGCCTTCACGCCGTCCTCGATGGGCGCGGACCTGTGGCTCCTGCCGCCCGACCTCAAGAACCCGCGCACCTGGCTCGAGCTCGTGACCAAGGTGCGGGCGACCTTCACCGTGTCCCCGGACTTCGGCTTCCGCAACTGCGTGCGCAACATCGGCGATGTCTCGGGCATCGATCTCTCCTCGGTCAAGCAGGCGCTCTCGGGCGCCGAGCCCGTGCGCCTCAGCACCATCGAGGCGTTCGAGAAGAAGTTCGGCGTCCAGAACGTGATCACGCCCTGCTACGGGCTGGCCGAGGCGACGCTGGCCGTGGCCATCTGGCCGCGGCGGACGCCGCTCCGCCCCGACCCGTCGGGCAGGTTCCTCTCGGTCGGGCAGCCCTGCAGGGGCGTGTCGGTCAGGATCGCCGACGAGGCGGGGCCGGTCGCGCCAGGGCTCGAGGGCGAGATCTGCGTCAAGAGCCCCGGCGTCATGCAGGGCTACTACAACAACCCCGAGGCGACGCGCCGGGTGGTCTCCTCCGACGGTTGGCTGCGCACCGGTGATCTCGGATTCGTCGACCGCGAGGGCTATCTCTTCGTCACCGGGCGGCTCAAGGACCTCATCATCGTGGGCGGTGAGAACATCGTGCCCGTCGACGTCGAGGAGATCGTGGACCACATCCCCGGCGTGCGGTACTCGGCCGCCGTCGGCATCGACAGCGAGCGGACCGGCAGCCAGCGCCTCCACGTCGTCGCCGAGGTGCGCGAGGGCGCCGACGACACGGAGGCGTTGAGCGGGATAGTCCGCGAGATCGTCCAGCGCGTCCACCAGGGGCGCGGCCACCGCCCCGCCCGAGTCCTCCTCGTCCGCCCGGGCACCATCCCCAAGACGTCGAGCGGTAAGATCCAGCGCTCCCGCCTCGTCCAGATGATCGCCGCCGGCGAGCTGGGCGACCTCCTCGTCTACGCGTCGGGCGCTCACAGGGAATAGGGCGTGGAATTCGGCTGCCACCTGCCCATTTTCGGTCCCGCCGCGACGCGCACGAGCCTGCTCACCTTCGCGCGAGAGATGGAGCGGCTCGGCTACGAGAGCCTCTGGGCGAGCGACCACATCGTCATCCCGCACACGATCCGCTCGCGCTATCCGTACAGCGACACGGGACAGTTCCCGCTCCCGCCGGACGCGACCTTCCTCGAGCCGCTGACGGCGCTCGCCATGGTCGCCGGGGTGACCGAGCGCGCGAAGCTCGGCACCACGGTCCTCGTCCTGCCCCACCGCCACCCGGTGCTGGCGGCGAAGACGCTGGCCACGCTCGACCACCTCTCGGGCGGCCGCGTCATCCTGGGCGCGGGCGTCGGGTGGATGCGCGAGGAGATCGAGCTCCTCGGCGCGCCGTTCGCGGAGCGCGGCGCCTGGTCCGACGAGGCGATCCGGATCATGCGCGCCTGCTGGCGGGACGAGCGCACCAGCTTTCACGGGCGCTTCTTCAACTTCGACGACATCGGCTGCTTTCCAAAGCCCGTCCGCGGCGACATCCCCATCTGGATGGGTGGGCACGCCAAGCCCGCGCTCAGGCGCATCGTCGCGCTGGCGGACGGCTGGCACGCGGCCTTCCCCACCGCGGTCGGCCTCGAGAGCGGCCTCGGCGAGCTGCGCGCGGAGTGCGCCAGGCAGAACCGGCGGTTCGACGAGCTGACCATCACGATGCGCGCGGGCCTCGCCATCCGCCCGGCCCCGGGCGGACCGGACCGCAAGGCGCTCCAGGGCACGCCGGAGGAGATCGTCGAGGATCTCAGGCGCTTCAAGGCTCTCGGGGTGAGCCACGTGCTGATGGAGGCGAGCTACCGCGACCTCGCCCATATGGTGCGCACCTTCGAGACCTTCGCGCGCGACATCCGGCCGCTCGCCGAGGCGTAGCGGGGCGCGCTACGCGGCGTTGTGGAAGATGACGCCCAACGTGTAGCGCTCGCCTGAGAGGACGCGGCTCACGCCGTGGCGCATGTTGACGCGGTGGTGGCCGCGGGCGCCCGCCGCGGGCCGGTATCGCGTCGTGAAGATCACCGCCTCGCCCTGCTCGAGGCGCGCCACGCTGCCCCGCGACTGGGCGCGCGGGCGCTGCTCGACCAGGAGGAACTCCCCGCCCTCGAAGTCCTTGCCCGGCTCGCTCAGCAGCACCGTCAGCTGGATGGGAAAGACCACCTCGCCGTAGAGATCCTGGTGAAGGCAGTTGTAGCCTCCGGCATCATAGCGCAGCAGGAGCGGCGTGGGCTTCTTCTGGCCGCGGCGCGCGCAGAGAGCCAGCAGCCCCGCGAGGTCCGCGGAGTGGCGCACGCGCGTCTTGAGCGCGGCCTCCCATCGGTTGGCGAGGACCGCCAGCGGTGGGTAGGCGCGCTC
>DASYVT010000022.1 GCA_035936835.1 Candidatus Methylomirabilota bacterium
CCCACCTGCTCCCACATGACGTCGCGCAGCCGCTGCTGGAGCGCGTAGAGCCCCTCGCCCTCGCCGCGCCCGAGGGGTAGGACGATGCGGGCCGCCGCCGCCTCGACGTCCTGCGTGGACAACCGCGGCAGGGACCGGCCCACGACCCACTCCGCCATCACGTCGCCCGCGATCCCGCCGAAGACGGTCGAGTCGGCCACGCCATTGCCTCCCAGCCGGTTCGCGCCGTGGATGCCGCCCGCATCCTCGCCGGCGGCGAAGAGTCCCTCGATGGCGGTCCGGCACGATGGATCGATGACCACCCCGCCCATCATGAAGTGTGCCGTCGGGCCCACTTCGACCGGCTCGCGGGCCAGATCCCGACCGAAGTCGCGGCAGCGCTTGACCATGCCCCTGAAGTTGGTCTCGACGAGCGTCGCGCCAAGGTGAGACACATCGATCCAGACCCCTCCATGCGGACTGCCGAGGCCCTCCTGCACCTCGGTGAAGCATGCGCGCGCGACGAGGTCGCGCGTGGAGCGCTCCATGCGCCCCGGATCGTAGCGCGACATGAAGCGCTCGCCCTTGCCGTTGAGGAGCCTGCCCCCCGCCCCCCGGAGCCCCTCTTCGAGCAGCGCGCCGGTCATGAGCGAGTTCGGCACGACGAGGCCCGTGGGATGGAACTGCACCATCTCCATGTCCTTGACGGGGGCGCCGGCACGCAGCGCCAGCGCGATGCCGTCTGCGGCCTTGTCCGCCGAGCAGGCGATGACGCGGTACATCGTCGGCCCGCCGCCCATCGCGAGCAGCGTGGCGCGGCTGCGCACCGCGGTGAAGCTCCCGCGGCGGATGTCGAGCACGAGCGCCCCGCCGACGCGGCCGGCGCCGTCGCTGAGCAGCTCGACCGCCCGGTGTTCCTCCAGCGCGCGAATGGAGGGGCGAATCCACACCTGCTCGGTCAGCCGGTTCATGATCTCGATGCCGGTCAGATCTCCCTTGTGAATGGTCCGGTCGTGCGTCTGGCCGGCGAAGGGCTTCTGGTGGATGCGGCCGTCGGGGTGGCGGTCGAAGAAGCAGCCGTAGCGGCTCTCGAGCTCCAGCACGCGCCCGGGCGCCTCGGTGACGAGCGTCCAGACGAGCTCCTGGTCGTTGATCCAGCCGCCGCCCGCGAGGGTATCGAGGAGGTGCGCGTCGAGAGAGTCGGGCGAGGCGAGCACGGCGTTGTAGCCGCCCTGGACCATCCGCGTGCAGCCCGCGCGGCCGAGCAACCCCTTGACGACGACGGTCACCGACAGATGCGGCGAGCGGTCCGCAGCGTGCAGGGCCGCGCAGAGCCCGGCGCCGCCGGCGCCCAGGATCAGAAGATCGGTCTCGAGGATGTCGATGGCGCGCTCCGCGGTGACTATAGCCCCGGGCCGGGTCCGGGCGCAATCCGCCGAGGCGCCCTCAGCGGGCGGGCGCCTCGGGCAGGTCGTGGAGGCGCTGGCGGGCCCCGCCGAGGCTCACGCCGGCTTGACCTCGGCCGAGCCCTCGAAGCGCGATCCGTGGGTGTCGAAGAACGTGACCTTGAGCGTCCCGGGCTCGGTCACCCTGAACGCGAAGCCGAACGACGGGTTCTCGCCGATCGAGGTCGAGGTGTCGAACTCCGCGATGTCGCGGCCGAGGTAGCTGACGACGACGCGGTTGACGAAGCGGTAGTTCCTGTCCACCGACTTCCCGTCCTTGCGCTCGACTCGCTCGTTGGGGTGGATCAGGAGCGCCCGCGCCCGCGCCACCGACCCGCGCGCGACCGAGCCCGGCACCCTGATCTTCACCTGCCCCATGGCGCTCACGCGGCGCACCCCGCGACGACCACGCGGACGCTGCGCTTGACCATGAGGAGCGCGCCGTCCTGCATCTCCGCCACGGCACGCACGTCTCCGGTGTCGGCCAGCCGGAGGTAGGCGGCCACGTACGCCTGGCCGCACGCCGGCGTGAGGCTGAACTTCGCGTTGAGCGGCCGCGGGTTCTTGTCGGACAGGACGTAGATGGCCTTGGCGTAGCTCTGCGGCGTCATCGGCGACTTGACCTCCACCGACATGGCCACGTTGCCGCCGTCCTCCGCGATGAGCGGCAGCTCGAAGGTGATGACCTGGGAGCCATCCTTGATCGGGCGGCCCCCGAACAGCCGCTGCATGGTTTTCTCGACGGGCTCCTCGGGGGCGAGGTTGGCGAGAAAGCCTTGGGCGCGCGCCTTGGCGTGAGGCCAGGCGGCGGCAAGCGCCGCCGCGGCGGCTCCCTTGAACACTTCTCTCCTGGTCACCCCCTGCCGAGCCATGACTCCCCGCTTAACCATGATTCAATGATGCCGCGCTTCACGACCAAGTCAAATGTTCACGGCTCGAGGCGGTAGGTCGAGGCATCGGGCATGAAAGCCCTCGGCAGCCAGAGGGGGCGCCTGAGCCCGCCGGGTCCCGGCGCCGGCCGCGCCATCGCGAGCCACTCGCGGTAGACCTGATGCGCCCGGTTGGTGTCCACGACGACGTCGCCGTAGCGGTCCTCGGGCCCCGGGCGGACGACGCGCACCTTCTGGTGCCAGCAGTGCTGGCCACTGACCGGGTCCGGGTGCACCGGAAACGCCAGGTTCTGGTGGACGCCCGGGTCCTCCCACCAGACGCGCGACGAGTCGGGGTCAGCGCTCTCGAACGGCCTCACGCCGTGGATGTGGCGGAGCCGCCACTGCCCTTCCCCCAGGCGCTGCATGTCCACGAGGGCCGTGGACCAGCGCTCGCCGCCCGCGTCCTCCTGGAGCCGCCAGCGGCCGAGGTGATGCGAGCAGGCGACAACGCCGGGCCGGATCGACTCGGTCACCCAGACCTTGTCCACGAAGTGGCCGATCTCCGTCTCCACCTTCAGGAGATCTCCCGTGACCACGCCGAGCCGCGATGCGTCGCCGGGACTGAGCCATAACGGATTCGTGTGCGAGATCTCGTAGAGCCACTTGGCATTGCCCGAACGCGAGTGGATCAGGGTGGGCAGCCTGAAGGTCGGCAGGAGCAGCATCTCACCGCGGGCCGGGTCGATCTGGGACCAGTGCACGTGGCCCTTCGCGTAGGTCGGCACGGCGTGTTCCGCCCACTTCCAGTCCTTGAGCGTCTTCGAATAGAACTCGAGCTTCCGCGAGGGCGTGGGGAACCCCGCTCGGAGCTGCCCGTCGACTTCGACGCCCACGGCGCTCCCGCCCTTGACCGCCACGCGCGTGACGGGGTCGACCGCGGCCCCTAGGCACTCCGCGGGGGAGAGCGGGGTCTCGTGGGTGCGGTAGACGTGGTCTTCAATGAGGAACGCGCCGTACTTGCGCATGTACTCGAGCGGAGTCAGGCCCTGGCGCGCCGCGGCCTCGGGCAGCCCGGGGACGCTGTGCTCGAAGATCCACCGGTAGAACTCCTCGATCCTGAGCTTCTCGCCCGCGCGGTACGGGGACTCGAAGTACTTCCGGATGCCGAGCGTCCCGTCGGGGTCGATGCGCCACGAGAGCTCGATCAAGAACTCGTCCTCCTCCCACACCTGCCCCAGCCCCACGGCCTCGTGGGCCTGCCAGGTCAGGTCGAACTTCTTGCCCTGCCGCTCGAGGGCCACGCGCAGGACGGGCTGGCGGAAGCCGATCCAGCGCGCGGCGTGGGTCTCCTGGCTCATGAGGTCGTGGCGCTCCGAGGCGTGCCCCATCGGCAGCACGTAGTCGGCGAACCACGCGGTCTCGCTCCAGATGGGCGTGAGACAGGCGTGCCGCTCGACCTTGGCCTCGTCCGTCAGCATCTCGATCCACGACATGCCGTCGGGGTTGGTCCAGACGGGGTTGTAGACGCGCGTGAAGTACATGGCGAGCTTGCCGCGGCCTTCGCGGAGGAAGTGCGGCAGGAGGAAACTCATCTCGAAGAAGGCCAGCGGGTACTCGCGCGGCATCAGGAGCTCGCTCCACACTTTCGCGGGCGGCGGCATCATGGGCGGCTCGGGCACGGCCTTGTTCCAGGCGCCGGGCGCGGTGCCGCCGGGAACCGCGACGGCGCCCATCAGCACCACCACCAGCTCGAGGGCGCGCGCGACTTCCCAACCGTGGAGGTTGCCGGCCGCCGCGTTCCGCCAGACGTGCGTCGAGAGCGCGCCGCCCGAGCGGCCGATCTCCCGCGCCACTTCCTCGATGCGCGCGGCGGGGATGCCGGTCTCGGCCTCGGCGAACTCCGGCGTGTACGCCGCGTAGATCTCGCCCAGCGCCCGCTCAAATTCCTCAAAGGCGACCGGCGCGCCCGGACGCTCGTCCCGCAGGTACTCCTCCCAGTTGACCCAGCGGCGGACGAACTCGCGGTCCCAGGTGCCCGCACGAAGCAGGACGTGGACGAAGGCCAGGAGCATCGCGGCCTCGGTCCCCGGCCACGGCGACAGCCAGTAGTCCGCCATCGACGCGGTGTTGCTCAACCGCGTGTCCACCACGCAGACCTTGGCGCCCGCCATCTTGCCCTCGATGATCCGCTGGGCGTGCGGGTTGAAGTAGTGCCCCGCCTCGAGGTGGGAGGACAGGAGGAGGATGAAGCGCGCGCGGCTATGATCGGGCGAGGGCCGATCGTACCCGTGCCAGAACGCGTAGCCGGCACGCGCCGAGGCCGAGCAGACGTTGGTGTGGCTGTTGTGCCCGTCGATGCCCCAGGCGTGGAAGACGCGCTGGAGGTAGACGAGCTCGTGCCCCGGGCGGCCCAGGTGATACATGATCTCCTCCTGCCTGCCCTCGACGAGCGCCGTGCGGATGCGGCCGGCGATGTCGTCCAGCACCTCGTTCCAGCTGACGCGCGCCCATTTACCTTCCCCGCGCTTCCCCGCGCGCTTCAGCGGGTAGAGGATGCGCTCCGGGTCCTGCACCTGGTTGAGCGTGGCCGGGCCCTTGGCGCAGTTGCGGCCACGGCTTCCCGGGTGCTCGGGGTTGCCCTCGAACTTCTGGATCTTGAGCGTCTGCTTGTCTACGTAGGCGAGGAGCCCGCAGCCCGCCTCGCAGTTGAAGCAGATGGTGGGGATGAGCGCGTAGCGCCGCTCCACCCGCTTCGGCCACGCCTTCGAGTCGTACTCCCGCCAGTCGTCCCACCGTTCGACGGGCGGAAAGGGGCTGAGCCCGGGCGCCGGCGGGTCGAGGTCGCGGGCGTGAGGGTGCAGCGGCTCGGCCGTCCTGTCGTTCGTCACGAAAGCGGCAGCGCCTGGCCGGCGCGCACCCAAATGTCTTCCCAGAGCCAGAGGCCGAAAAGACCGAGCACGGTCGCCGCGACGGCCGCCCACGGCTGCGGCGAGACCACGAGCAGGACGAGCGGCACGGCGGTGCCGCCCACCACGATGCCCCACCAGAAGCGGACGCGGTACGGACCCCGCGTGATCAGCCGCGCGGCGCGGGCGGCATCCTGGGTGGCATGCGCCGTGAAGGTCTCGGCGAAGAGCACGACGCCGTTTAGGGCGAGCGAGAACCAGAGCGCCATGCGGAGCCCCTCGGCCACGCGCGGATCGTCGCTGACGGCGAGCGCGGCGAGCAGGAGGCTCGCGCAGCCGGCCGTGACGGCGGCCACGAGGAGATGGGGCAGCACGAGTGGGCTCTGCCAGAAGTCGCGTCCCTCGGCCTGGCCGAAGAGGAAGGCGCTGTAGCCGGCCGACGCCGTGGCCACCAGCAGCACGGGCCAGCCCAGGGCGAAGAACGCCATGTGGCTCTGCGTCCACCCCGCGACGAGCCAGGCGACGCCCAGGAGACCGTGCGCCGTCAAAATCCACCCGCCCCAGACCAGCCAGGAGCGCCAGTTCGGCTTCAAAAGGAGATAGAGGAATCGCTCCGGGCGCGTGAGGTCGAGGACGAGGAGCGCGGTCGTCAGCGCGAGGAAGACGAGGCTGATGAGCGGCGCCGCGAGCCCCGCCACGGGTCCGGCAAAGGACAACCCGTCGATCGCGGCGACCGCCGCGACCAGAAGCGCGCCCGCCGCGACCGACTTGGTCCAGAGATACGTCGAGACCTTCCACCCCCAGGGCCGCTCCGGATGCGCCACGTCGTACACCGTCCGCGCCATGCCGAGCAGGTCCACGCCTTCACCGGCGACGGACGCCGCCCGGCCGGCGACGTTGGGCCCGCCCGGCACCGGGATGCGGCTCGCCTCGGCGAAGAGATAGCGGTCACCGGCCTTCTGCATGGCCGGCCTCAGCGCGGCTTCGTCGGCGCCGATATAGAAGAGCTTGGGCTGCGTCCCCTGCTCCGGCTTGCGCACCGCCACCTGCTGCGTGGCGACGAGGCGCGCGATCCCCGACGTGGGGTCGTCCAGGTCGCCCGGGACGATAGCCTGCACCGGACACACGATGACGCACGCCGGCTCGAGCCCGACCTCGACCCGATGCGCGCAGTAGTGGCACTTGGCCGCCGTCTGCGTCTCTGGGTCGATGTAGAGCGCATCGTACGGGCACGCCTGCATGCACGACTTGCAGCCGATGCAGCGGTCGCCGTCGAAATCCACGATGCCGTCGGGGCGCCGGTAGAGCGCGACGGTCGGACAGATCGTCACGCACGGGGCGTTGTCGCAGTGGTTACACCGCATGACGGAGAAGTAGCGCCGCGTGTCGGGGAACGTGCCCTTCTCGATGTACTTGACCCAGGTGCGGTTGACGCCGAGCGGCACCTGGTTCTCTTCCTTGCACGCCACCGTGCAGGCGTGACAACCGATGCATTTCCGCTGGTCGATCACGAAGCCGTAGCGCATCTAACTCAGCCCTCGCCTCGGGACGCCCTGGCCTTCGGCCATCGGCCGTCCATCAGCTCGAACCGCCACACACGCGACGGTGCACGCATGGCAGCCGATGCATTTCCGCTGGTCGATCACGAAGCCGTAGCGCAAGCGAGTCTCCCGTGATCTCTAGTGCAGAACGTCGATCCAGACGCGCAGGGCCGCCAGCGCGATGACGGCGCCGAGTATTACGCGCAGGACGCCGACGGGGGCGCGCCGGCTGAGATGCGCGCCGAGGCTCGCGCCCGGCAGCGAGCCCGCGACCACGGCGGCGGCCGCAATGAACGGAACCTGGCCCGTCGCGAGCTTGCCCACGAAGCCCAGGAGCGCCCCGGCGCCGGCCATCGCGAGCGACGTCCCGATGCTGAGGCGCACCGGCACGCGCATGACTCCGATCAGGACCGGCATCAATAGGAAAGCTCCGCCGGCGCCCACCAATCCGGACATCATGCCGACGACGCCAGGGATGCAGACGGCCTCGGCCCGGTTGAACGGCATGGTCTCCGCGGTCGCCGCCGGCCCCGCCTCGGCGGGCGTGATGAACATGAGCAGCAGCGCCGTCGTCGCCATCAGGGCAAACACCAGGAGCAGCACACGTCCCTCGACGAAGTGAGATCCCACGGCGCCCGCCAGCGAGCCCAGGGCCATGGCGCTTCCCCCCCAGAGCGCCAGGCGGCGGTGGAGCATGGCGCCGCGGCCGTGGGTCCACACGCCCATCGCGGAAGCGGCCAGCACCTGCGCCATGGTCACGCCCGCCACCAGCTTGATGTCGAGGCTGCCCACGGCGAGGAGCGGCGGGACATAGAAAAGGAGCGGGATCATCACGATGGCCCCGCCCACGCCGACCAGTCCCGACGCGAACGCGCCAGCAAAGCCCAGCGCGGCCAACGTCAGGATGAAGGCCGCGCTCACGCGGAAGCGCCCGGATCCGGCTGCGACATGGGCAGCATGATACCTCGGCCGCCGCCCGCCGGAGGGGCGAAGGACGCCGTCCCCGATCTTCATCCTCCCTGCCAGCCCAGAACGATGAGCCGGACGCCCACGAACGCCAGGGCGACGACCAGTGCCCGGATGATCCAGACCCCGCGGACCCATCGCGCGTGCCACGCGCCCAGCTGGGCGCCGGCGGCCACGCCGATCGCCAGCGGGAGGATGCGCCCGAGGACACCCAGGAAGTCGCCCTCGAGCGCGTGCACGGCCGAGCCCGTCAGGGTCATGATGGCCAGCGTGAAGTGCGACGTGGCCGTGGCGACGTGCACCGGGAAGTGGAGGAGGTTGGCCATCACGGGCACGTGGATGATCCCCCCGCCGATGCCCAGCAGGCTCGAGAGGAAGCCGACGCCGAGGCTCAGCCCCACGCCGAGCACGGGGTTGAACGCGTACGCGTGGACGGTGCCGTCGGCCTCGACGAGACGCCGCCGCATCGCCCAGCGCCCGCCATCTCCCGCCGCGCTCTCGGACGGCCCGCGCAGCAGGAACGCGCAGATCGCCAGCATCAGGATCCCGATCAGAAGGTCGAATGACCGGCGCGGCATGCGGTCCGTCGCGAGGGCTCCCAGGATGGCGCCGGGCACCGTCGCCGTCGAGAAGAGCAGGCCCGACTTATAGTCGATGCGCCGCATGCGCGCGTAGGCGACGGATCCGGACAGCGCGTTGACGAACACCACGGTCAGCGAGATCGTGGCGATCGTGTGCGGGGAATCGTTCGGGTAGAGCAGAAGGAGCAGCGGCACGAGGAGAAAGCCGCCGCCCGCGCCGATGAGCGTGCCGTAGGCCCCGAGGGCGAAGCCCACAGGAAGCAGCCAGAGGAGTTCGGGCATGAGTCGCCGAAAGCTCGGCAGCCCATTCTGCCACGGCGCCCCCGGGGCGGGCGCCGGATTCCGGGCTAGCGCAGGCTCGAGTAGTACGCGGCCAGGTCGGCGAACTGGCCGTCCGGGATGATCCGCATGAGCGCCTTCTTGGCCGCGAGCAGCGGTTCACCGGGGTCCCGCGTGTCCACCTTGAAGAGCACCATCTGCTGCGCGAGGTAGCCGGGAGGCTGGCCGGCGAGTCCCGGGATCAGCCGCGCGGGATCGCCCTTGCCGTCCGGCCCGTGGCAGATCACGCACTGGGCCGCAACCGTCTTGCCTCTCGCGGCGGCCTCGGCCGAAGAGCGGATGGGCGTGGGCAGGCGCTTCTGCGCGGCGAAGTACGCCGCGATCTGGTCCAGCCCGAGGAACTGGATCTCCTTCGCGTACGGCTCCATCTCCGGCGACGGGCGCTTGCCGGTGGCGTAGTTCTCGGTCTGCCGCTTGAAGTAGGCCGGGTCGAGCCCCGAGATGCTCGGCATCATGTCCGAGCCGCTGTTGCCGTTCCAGCCGTGGCAGGCCGCGCACGTGATGACCTTCGCGAAGCCCGGGTCGTCGAGCGGGCCGGCGGCGCGGGCCGCCCCGGGCGCAACCGCGAGTACGAAAACTGCCGCCGCGAGGGCGGCCGCGAAGCGTATCGTCGTCATGATCGCCGTCCCCCCTCTACGACAGCATGTCGGCCCAGATGCTCTGCCGCCAGCCCTCTGCACGCTGGGCGACGGAGACGCTCTGGGCGGGCGTGAGCTTCTGCTCGATCTGGACCACCTTGCCGTTCTCGATCTTGTAGGAATTCACCACCGCGATGGCTTCGCGGTCGCTGACCCAGCTGTAGCAGGTATTGCCGGGCGGCATGAGCGGCACCGCCTGCCCGTTGAGCAGGCTCACGATGCTGAGCGCCGCCGCCTTGCCCATGTTGTTGGCGACGTTGCCGGACTTGGGCACGGGCAGGCCGATGGTGGCGTCGCCGATCACGTGGATGTTCTTCTGCTTCACCGACTCGTACGTGACGTGGTCCACCTCGCACCAGCGCTTGTCGGCGCCGACGAGGTCCGCCTGAACGGCGATCGCGCCCGCGCGCTGGGGCGGGATCAGGTTGAGCACGTCGTACTTGACGCGGTCGAACTCGGTGCGGACTTCGCGCGTCGAGGTATCGACGCCGATCACCTTCTGCGAGGCGCGGTAGTCGATGTTCGGGTACGCCTGCCACGCCGCGCGGAAGAGCGCGGTCTTCGACACGATGTTCTGGTTGGCGTCGAGCACGATCACCCTGCTCTTCGGCTTGTTCTGCTTGAGGTACCACGCGACCTGGCAGATGCGCTCGTACGGGCCCGGCGGGCAGCGGTAGGCGACGGGCGGCACCGTCAGGACGAAGACGCCGCCGTCCGGCATGGACTGGATCTGCGCCGCCAGCTGCACCGTCTGCGGCCCCGCCTTCCACGCGTGGAGCACCGTGTCCTTGGCGGCCGCGAGCCCCTCGACCTGCTCCCACTGGAAGTCGATGCCGGGCGAGACGACGAGGCGGTCGTAGGCGAGGTAGCCCTCGCCGATGCGGACGCGCTTGGTGTCGGGCTCGATGGCAGTCGCTGACTCGTGGATGATCTTGACGCCGCGGGCTCGGAGCCCGGCGTAGGAGAGCGTCAGGCTCTCGATGGTCCGCTGGCCGCTCAACACGAGGTTGCTGAACGGGCAGGAGACGAACTCGCGGTTGGGCTCGAGCAGCACCACTTCGATGGACGGGTCGGCGATCCGGATGTATCGGGCCGCGGTGGACCCGCCCCAGCCGCCGCCGATCACGACCACCCTGCGGCCGCTCTTTGGAGCGATGTCGCCCGTCATGGTACTGGCGCAGCCCGAGAGTCCAAGGCCGGCGCCCAAGCCCAACCCGACACCGACACCCACACCCGAGGAGAGGAGGAAATCTCTGCGCGTCAACCCGCTCATTGGCCCGCCTCCTTCATTGATTAGCTCAGTTCTCGACCGGAATACGGAGAAACTTACTAAGCCATTTGCGCCATGTCAACAGCGTTTTTGGCTAGAGGCCGAGGGCCTTCCTGACACGGGCGAGGACCTGCGCCTCGTCGCCTTCAAGGTGCACCGGAGCCGGCAGCGCCGGCGGCGAGTTCTTGATCCCCGCGCCCGTGAGCACGATGACGATGCGCGAGCCCGCATCCACCTCGCCGGTCTCCTTCATCTGGCAGAGCGCGGCGAGCGCGGCGGCGGCCTCGGGCGCCGTCCAGATGCCCTCGACGCGCGCCAGGAGCTTCTGCGCCTCCACGATCTCCTGCTCGCTCACGGCGCGCGCGTGGCCGCCGGTATCGCGCATGATCTTGAGCATCTGGCGCCCCGCGAAGGGGCCTGGCACGCGAAGGCCGGGCGCGTCGGTGACGGGGTTCTCCCAGAGCGTCGTGGTCTCGGCCTTGTCGTCCCACGCCTTCACGAGAGGGGCGCACCCTTCGGCCTGGACCGCGACGAAGCGCGGCTGGGCGGCCTTGATCCAGCCCATGGCCGCCAACTCGTCGTAGGCCTTCCAGATCCCGACCAGACCCGTCCCGCCGCCCGTCGGGTACATGAGGAGATCCGGCGTCTGCCAGCCGAGCTGCTCGGCCAGCTCGAGCCCCATTGTCTTCTTGCCCTCGAGGCGATAGGGCTCCTTGAGCGTGGCGAGATCGAACCAGCCGATCTTGGACGCGAGCCCCGCGATCAGCTTGCCCGCCGTCGCGATCGAGCCGTCCACGGTGAAAACAAAGGCGCCCGCGATGATCGCCTCCGCGATGGCGGCCTCCGCCGTGCCGCGCGGGACCACGACCGCGACAGGGATCCCGCCGCGGGCGCCGTAGACGGCCGCGGCGCCGCCCGCATTCCCCGCCGACGGGATCATCAATCCCTTGACGCCGAGCGTGCGCGCCTTGGTCAGCGCCATGCCGAGACCGCGCGCCTTGAACGAGCCCGTCGGGTTCTGGCCTTCGTCTTTCGCCCAAACGTGGCGCAGGCCCAGGTGCGCGCTCAGGCGCGGGAGCGGGATCAACGGCGTGCCGCCTTCGCCGAGCGTGACCGGTTCCTCACCGTCGTCGAGCGGCGTCAACTCGCGGAAGCGGTACATCCCGGGCGCGCGCCGGAGCAGGTCGTCCTTGGTGACGGCGGCGGCGACCCTGGGCAGGTCGTACCGCACGGCCAGCATCTGGCCGCAGCCCTCGCAGACGGTGAGGAGGCGGCCGGCCTCGTGGCGCCGGCCGCAGACAGTGCACTCGATATGGGTGACGAAGGACGGGCTAATGGGCCTTCTCTTTCTCTGCCTTCGCGGCGGCGACGACTTTCTCCGCGAGGTGGGCCGGGACTTCTTCGTAGTGCGAGAACTCCATGGAGTAGCCGCCGCGCCCGCCCGTCATGGAGCGGAGCGAGGACTCGTACGTCAGCATCTCGGCCATGGGCGCCTGCGCGCGCACCGAGACGACTTCGCCGTCGGGCTCCATGCCCACGATGCGCCCGCGGCGGCCGTTCAGGTCGCCGATGACGTCGCCCGCGTGGTCGGACGGCGCCGTCACCTCGACGTGCATGATGGGCTCGAGCAGGATCGGGTGCGCCTCCATGAAGCCCTTCTGCAGGCCCATCGAGGCCGCGATCTGGAAGGCCATGTCGGAGGAATCCACGTCGTGGTAGGAGCCGTCGTAGAGCGAGACCCTGAGGTCCACGATGGGGTAGCCGGCGAAGATGCCACGCTTCAGGCAGTCGCGGACGCCTTTTTCCACCGACGGGATGAAGTTGCGCGGCACGGAGCCGCCGAAGATGTCGTCCACGAACTCGAAGCCGCCGCCGCGCTGGAGCGGCTCGACCTTGAGCCACACGTCGCCGTACTGCCCGCGGCCGCCCGTCTGCTTCTTGTACTTGCCCTGCACGTCGGCTCGCCCCTTGACCGTCTCCTTGTAGGGGATGCGCGGCGGCAGGAGGCTCACGTCCACGTTGTACTTGCGCTTCATCCGCTCGACGACCGTCTCGACGTGCAGCTGCCCCATGCCGGAGACGAGCAGCTGCTTGGTCTCGGGGTCGAAGTGGTGGTGCAGCGTCGGGTCCTCCTCCGTCATCCGGTGGAGCGCCGTCGAGATCTTGTCCTCGTCGCCGCGAGTCTTGGGCTGGATGGCGAAGGAGATGGCGGGCTCCGGGAAGGCGATGCCCGGCAGGACGACCGGGTGCGCCTCGTCCGAGAGCGTGTCGCCCGTCAGCGTGTCTTTCAGCTTCGCGACGACGCCGATCTCCCCGGGCCCCAGCGAGTCGACGGCCTTCTGCGTCTTGCCCATGAGCCAGCCGAGGTGGCCGATGCGCTCCTTGGCCCCGCGCGTGGAGTTGAGCACCTGGCTGTCGGACTTGAAGGTGCCGGAGTACACGCGGAAGAGCGAGAGCTTGCCCACGTGCGGGTCGGCGATGGTCTTGAAGACGACGGCCGCCAGCGGCGCCTTGGGATCGGGCGCGAGCGTGACCGGCTGCTGAGTGCGCGGGTCGATGCCCACGACCGGGCCGGCTTCGGCGGGCGACGGGAATTCCTTGACGATCAGGTCCATCAGCGGCTGGACGCCGATGCCCTTGGTGGCGGAGGCGGCCATGACGGGCACGAGGCTCCCCTGCCCGATGGCCTTGCCGAGGGCCTTGACCATCTCCTCCTCGCCGATGCTGCCCTCTTCGAGATACTTGGCGAGAAGGTCGTCGTCCGTCTCGGCCACAGCCTCGACCAGCTTCTCGCGCCACGTTTTGGCGTCGTCCATCGCCTCGCCGGGGATGTCGGCTTCTTTGGCCTTGCCGTCAGCCGTGAGGAGCGCCTTCATCGCGACCAGGTCCACCACGCCCTTCAGGCCCGCCTCGGCCCCGATCGGCAGCTGGAGCGGGCAGAGCCGGCCCTTCAGGCGCTTCTGGAGCGACTCGAGGGTGCGGAAGAAATCGGCGCGCTCGCGGTCGAGGCGGTTGATGACGACGGCGCGCGGCAGGGCGTACTCGTTGGCGTACTTCCAGACCTTCTCCGTCTGCACCTGCACGCCGGCGACCGCGTCCACCACGATCACCGCCGCGCCGGCGACTCTCAACCCCCCGCGCGCGTCGGCCACGAAGTCGCCGTACCCGGGCGTGTCGATCAGGTTGAGGCGATGGCCCTTCCAGTCGCAGAACGCGACCGAGGTGCCCAGCGAGATCTTGCGCTTGATCTCGTCGGGGTCGAAGTCGGTGGTGGTGGTGCCGTCGTCCACCTTGCCGAGCCGGTTGATGGCGCCGGCCGCGAACAGGATGGCTTCCACCAGGGATGTCTTGCCGACTCCACCGTGGCCCGCGAAGCCCACGTTGCGGATCTTGGAGATGTCCGTCGCCATGCCTACCTCCCCGTGCCCCTGCTGCGAAGGGAAACTCCGACTGCCGGAGAAAAGGGCGATGTGGGCAGGGATGCTACCACAGCGCCGGGACACAGGCCAGAGGAAGGTCGGGGAGGCCCTGCGTCTCCTCAGAGAGCGGACGAGGAAGAGGGCGCGCCGTCATCACCGGCGCCCCCGTGATTTGCGAAGGAGACGCTGGCGCTACTGGTTCCTGCCGCGCATCGACGCCGGCTGGCCGGGCAGCTTGAGCGTCTTGCCGGTGTTGACGACGCGGATGCCCTTCTTGGTCTGCTCGACCTTCAGGATGGACATGTCGCTGTCGATGTAGTTGCCGACGTAGAGGTACTCGCCGTCGGGGCTCCAGACGGCGCCTTCCGGCAGGCCCTTGACCTCGACCTCGTCGAGCTTGGTCACCTTCTTGCCGTCGATCTTCAAGATGACCACGCTGCCCTGGCGGTTGTAGAACCACGAGCTCCACGCGGCGTCGTTGCCGCGCAGCAGCATCACGGCGGCGAGATCGCCCTTGGGGCTGATGGCCAGGCCCTCGGGGGCGTCGCCCACCACCACGCGGTCGATCACGCGCGGCGGGGTCGCCTCGAGGTCGATGACGCTCACGGTGTCCACGTTGCCGTCCGAGCGGCCGCCGTTGCCGTTGTCGGCCGTCAGCGCGATGGTACCGAGCGGCGAGACGTCCACGTTGTAGGGCCAGAGACCGACGTTCATATTGTACTTGGTGTCGGTCACCTTCTGGCCGTCCACGTTGAGCATCCCGATCTTGTGGCCGGGGAACTTGGCCACGAGCGCCCGCTTGCCGTCGGGGGTGAAGACAGCGTGGGTCACCACCTCGCCCATGGGCACGGTGTCGATCAGCTTGACCTCCCTGCCAGAGATCGAGAGCACCCCGATCGAGTTGTCGGCGCGGTTCGTGACAAGGGCCAGGGTGCCCGCCGGGTTGATGCTGAGGCCGGAGGGCTGCTTGCCGACTTCGACCGTCGCGATGTGAGCGGGCGGGGTGGCCGTCAGGTCGATCACGTAGAGCTTGTTGTCAGGCACCGGCTTCCACTTCTCGCCGTCCTTCTGCCAGTCCACCGAGTTGGCCACGATGGCCAGCTTCTGGTCGGGCGTGATGGCCAGGTTGGTCGGCGGCCCGAAGACGGAATTCATCAGCGGCAGGTTGCCGACGATCTTCGGCGCCTCCCGGTTGCTGAAGTCCACGATGAGGACCGCGTCCTTGCCGGGAGGGCCAAAGACCTGGCCGCCGTTCTTGTCGAACGTGACCTTGTTGTCGATCCCGATGATCATGACCTGCGCGTGAGCCGCGAGCGGCGCGAGGACGAGCGACAGTGCCAGGGCCAGCGTCTTTACTGTGCGCATGCGAAATTCCCCTCTCGTCTGGTGGGTTGGGGCTACGGCCGGACGACTCTGTTGGCGAGCACGCCGATCTTCTCGACTTCGGCTTCCATGCGGTCCCCGGCCTTGAGGAAGTTCCCCGTCGCCGCGCCGACTCCGTCGGGCGTGCCGGTGGCGATCAGGTCGCCGGGGAGGAGCGCCATGGAGAGCGACAGCACCTCGATGCACTGGTCCACTGGGAAGGTCATCTTGCTGGTGTTGCTCGACTGCCGCACTTGTCCATTAACGCGCATGACGATGCTGAGCGCCTGCGGGTCCGGGATCTCGTCGGCCGTGACCAGCACGGGGCCCATGGGGCAGAAGGTGTCGAGCGACTTGCCCTTGAACCACTGCGTGTGGCGCTTCTGGAGGTCGCGGGCGGTCACGTCGTTGATGATCGTGTAGCCGAAGACGTGCGTGAGCGCGGCGGCGCGGCTGATGTCGCGGCCGGCCGTGCCGATCACCGCCGTCAGCTCCACCTCGTAGTCGAGCTCGCTGGTGACCGCGTGGTGGACCACGTCGTCGCCGGGGCCGATGACGGCCGTGCCGGGCTTCGTGAAGTATACCGGGTGCTCGGGCACGGCGGCGCCGCGCTCGGCGGCGTGGTCGGCGTAGTTGCGGCCGAGGCAGAAGACGTTGCGCGCCGGGTGCGGGATGGGCGCCAGCAGGCGCACGCGCTTGAGCGGGTAGACCAGCTTGCGCTTCGCCAGCTCCTCGATGGCCTGCTGGTCTACCAAGCGCTTACCGTACTCCCAGGCCTCGTGCGCCAGGACAAGTGCGGCTTCACCGCCCTGGATCAGCTCGAGCAGGCTCTTCGGGAAGCCGCCGCGGCCGCGCCTGACCGCCCCTCGCTGCGCGGCCAAGTCCTTCGCCAGGCCGCCCAGGTCCAGCACGGCCTCGTGCCACACGGCGCCCGGCTTGGGCTCGCCCCGTCCGCGACGGAAGGTGACGAGGTGCACGGCTACTCGCTCACCGCGGCGGCGCCGCTGCGCTCCGGCAGGGTCTTGCCGCTCTGCCGGGCGATGTCTTCCAGCTCGCGCGGCAGCCCGAAGCGCACGTCCTCCTCGACCACGTGGACCTCGCGCACCCCGACGCGGCCGGCGTGCTGGAGCGCTTCGACCACTTCTGTCACGAGGAACTCGGGCGTCGAGGCGCCGGCCGTCACGCCGACGCGCTTGGAGCCGTCCAGCCACTCGGGCTTGATGTCGTTCTTGTCGTTGATCAGGTAGGACGGCGTGCCCATCACCGTCGAGACTTCGACCAGGCGGTTCGCGTTGGAGCTGTTTGCGGCGCCGATGACGAGCAGCACATCCACCTGCCCAGCCACGGTCTTGGCCGAGGCCTGGCGGTTCTGGGTCGCGTAGCAGATGTCGTCCTTGGCGGGCCCGGCGATCTTCGGGAAGCGGCGGCGCAGCGCCTCGATGCAGGCGCGCGTGTCGTCGAGGGAGAGCGTCGTCTGGGTCAGGTAGGCGACCTTGTCGGGGTTGGGGATCTTGAGCTTGTCCACTTCCTCGGGATGCGCGATGAGGAACATGCGGTCCGGCGCCTCGCCCATGGTGCCCACGACCTCGTCGTGGTCGGCGTGGCCGACCAGCACGATGCTGTAGCCCTCGCGCGCGTAGCGGATGGCCTCGAGGTGCACCTTGGTGACGAGCGGGCACGTCGCGTCGATCACGCGCAGGCCGCGCCGCTGGGCCTCGTGGCGCACCGCGGGCGAGATGCCGTGGGCGCTGAAGATCACGGTGGCGTCGTCGGGCACCTCGTCGAGCTCGTCGACGAAATGCGCGCCCTTGGTGCGGAGCGCCTCGACCACGTGGCGGTTGTGCACGATCTCCCGGCGCACGTAGACGGGCGGCGGGCAGACCTGCAGCGCCAGCTCCACGATGTCAATGGCGCGGTCCACGCCGGCGCAGAAGCCGCGGGGACCGGCCAGCACGATTTCCTGAAGCGGAATGGTCGCCATAGTCTCCTCAGGCTGTGTACGGCTCGATCAGCACCTTGAGCGCCTGGCCCCGCTCCATGAGGCCGAGGGCTTCCGGGACGTCGGCCAGGCCCATGGTGTGGGTCAGGAGCCCGTCAGGCACCAGGGCCTCCGACTCCAGCAGCGCCACCGCCTGCCTGATCAAGGCCGGCGTGTGGTGGAATGCCCCGACCAGCGCCAGCTCTTCATAGTGCACGCGCCGGGTGTCCACGGCCACGGTCGTACCCGGAGCGCAGCCGCCAAAGAATACCACGGTCCCTCCCGGGCCGACAGCAGCCACGGCCTGCTCCCAGACCTCGGGGCGGCCCGTGGCGTCTACGGCCACGTCCACGCCGCGGCCACCCGTGACGTCGCGCAAGAGGGCCGCGAGGCTCGGCGATTGGCCGGCGTCCAGGCACTCGGCGATGCCGAGGCCCCTGACCCGGTCGAGGCGCCAGCCGGGCTTGCCGACGAGGAGCGGCCGCGCGCCCCGCTGCGCCGCCACGAGGGCGAGGAGACAGCCGAGCGGCCCGTGGCCGATCACCGCCACCGTCATGCCCTTCTCGACCCGGCCGCGCTCGATCCCGAGGAGCGCACACGCCAGGGGCTCGGCGAAGGCCGCGCGACGCGCGGGCAGCGACGGGCCCAGCCGGACCACATTGGAGGCGACGAGCCGCGGCGGAAGGGCGATGTATTCCCCGTAGCCGCCGTTGACGAAGAGGAGATCCTCGCAGAGGTTGTGGCGCCCCGCCCGGCAGCAGCGGCAGGCTCCGCAGGGCGCCGAGTTGGCGGCGACGACGCGGTCCCCTTCACGGAAGTCGGTCACTCCGCGTCCCACGCGCGCCACGGCGCCGGCGAACTCGTGGCCGAACACTGTCGGCACGTGCGGGATCATCACGGGATGCCCGCGCCGCAGCACCTTGACGTCCGTGCCGCAGGTCAGCGCGGCCTCGATCTTCATGACGATCTCGCCCGGCCCCGGCTCAGGCACCGGCATCTCCTCGAAGCGGAGATCGCCGGGCCCGTAGAAGACTTGCGCTTTCATCCGGGAACGGGGGCCCAGAAATGGCCCCCGTACTCCCCCAGTCCGCAGATAACGCTCGAGGTTGTCATGGCCTTATGTAGACCTTCACGGCTTCCTGGCGCTGCATGAGCTCGACGCCGCGCGCGAGCTGACCGAGCGGCAGCCTGTGGGTGATGAGCCCGTCCACGTTCACCGTCCCCTGGCTGAGGAGATCGAACGCCTCCCTCAGCTCGACGGGTGAGGACGAATACGTGGCCGAGATGGTCAGCTCGCGGTGGTAGAGATCGGCCAGCGACAGGGGCAGGCTCTCGCCCGCCCCGCCCGCGAAGTAGTGGAGCTGGCCGCCGTCGCGAACACGGGCCGTAGCCCACGGCAGGAGCGCCGCGCCCCCGGCCGTCAGCATCACGATGTCGACGCCGCGACCGTCCGTGGCCTGTCGGAGCGCCGCATCGAGCTCGGCGTCCTCGTCGGGGACGCGGGCGCCGGCGCGGCGGCCGAGCGCGCGCCTGCCGGAGACGAGGTCGGCGCCGAAGACAGCCGCGCCCGCGAGCGTAAAGGCCCGGGCCAGCAGGCACCCGATCGAGCCAAGGCCCACGACCATCACCGTGTCGCCCGGCGCCGCCCCGGAGCGCTTGACGGCGCGCAGGCAGCAGGCCAGCGGCTCGGTGAAGGACGCCGTCTCGTCGCTCATCGCGTCCGGCAGCGCGAAGGCGGCGTGCGAGACGTTCGGCGCGGGCACGCGGCAGAGCTCGGCGAAGCCGCCCGGGTCGAGGTTGCTCAGCTTGAAGTGGCGGCACATGGACGGGCTGCCGCGCCGGCAGTAGTGGCAGGCGAAGCAGGGCACGTGATGGGCGACGACGACCCGCCGGCCGCGGCGGAACCCCGTCACGCCGGCGCCGACTTTGACGACCTTGCCGACCACCTCGTGGCCGAACACGGCGGGAGCCTTCGTCGCCGGGCTCGTGACCTTCAGGATGTCGGAGCCGCAGAGCCCGCAGCCGCTCACGCGAACCAGCATTTCCCCGGGCCCGATCCGCGGCTCGGGCCAGTCGCCGAGCTGGAGTCTGCCGGGCCCGGCGTAGACCGCGGCTTTCACGTGCGCTTCTTTCCCCACCTCGACTGGCCCCACCTCGACTGGCCCCACCTCGACTGGACCCAGCAGCGGAGAGCGATGCCGAGCTTCCTCGGCGTGGGCACGCTCACGCGCCCGCCGAAGACGCGGAACCGGCGGCGCTCGATAGTTTCGAGAAGCGCGAAATAGGTCCGCCCCATGATCTCGGCGGCGAAGAGGGTGCGCTGGTCGACGCGCGGCAGCGCGGTCCAGGCGCCCTCGTAGTAGGAGCGCGCGCGCCGAGCCTGGTGCTCCATGAGCCTGACGAAGCCGGGGGTGTAGCGCCCCGCCGCCAGGTCGTCGGCGGTGACGCCGAAGCGCTGGAGGTCCTCCTGGGGCAGGTAGACGCGCCCGGCCAGGGCGTCGGGCTGGACATCACGCATGATGTTGGTCAGCTGGAGCGCGACGCCGAGGTTGACCGCGTACTCGCGCGCCCGCACGTCCGTGTAGCCGAAGATCTCGATGCAGCAGAGCCCGACGGCGGAGGCGACGCGGTAGCAGTACGGGTAGAGCTCGTCGAACGTCTTGTACGTGGAGCGCTCGAGGTCCATCTCGACGCCCGCGATGATCTCTTCGAGCGCGGCCCGCGGGATCGGAAAGATCTTCACGGCTTCCTGCAGCCGCTGTGCCGCCGGGTGCACCGGCCTACCCTCGAAGACCTCCGCGATCTCCGCGCGCCAGCGCTCGAGCTCCTTTCGCTGGGCCGCGCGGTCCTGCCCGACGTCCACCGCGTCGTCGACGATGCGGCAGAAGGCGTAGACGGCGTAGAGGGCCTCGCGCTGGGGCCTCGGCAGGCAGAGGAAGGCGTAGAAGAAGTTGGAGCGGCTCTTGCGCGTCAGTCTCGAGACGAACTTGGCGGGATTCATGCCGCGCGAAGCCCCACCGGTCGGGGCGCGTAGCCCCGCTCGACGAACCAGGCCACGGCGTCCCGCAGCGCGTCCTCGGCGGGAGTCTGCGGCAGGCCGAGCTCGCGGACGGCCTTCTCGGCGCTGAAGTACATGCGCTTTCGCGCCATGCGCACGGCGTTCAGCGGCACCTGCGGTGTCCCGCCGGTGACGCGGGCCGCGCCCTCCATGCAGAGGGCGGCCATCCACGCGACGCCGTACGGTACCCGGAACCGGGGCGCGCGGAGACCCGTGATCCCGGCGAGCGCCCGGAAGATCTCGATGAGGGACATGTTGCGGTGGCCGAGCACGTACTTTTGGCCGACCCTGCCGCGCTCGGCGGCCAGGATGTGGCCGCGCGCGACGTCCCGCACGTGGACGATGTTGAGCCCCGTGTCGAGCGAGCCCACCATCTTGCCCTTGAGGAAATCCACGACCATCTGCCCCGTCGGCGTGGGCTTGACGTCCCAGGAGCCGATCGGCGCCGAGGGGTTGACGATGATGATCGGCGCCCCGCGCGCCGCGAGCTCGTCGGCGACGCGCTCGGCAAGGAACTTGGAGGCCTTGTAGGGCCCGACCATGTCCTCGAGCCCCACCGGGCTCGTCTCGTCTCCCGGCGTCCCGTCCTTCGGAATGCCCAGCGCGCCGACGGTCGAGGTGTAGACGATGCGCTCGGCGCCCGCCTCGGCGGCGGCCGTCAGGATGTGGCGGGTGCCGTCCACGTTGGCGCGGTAGAGCTCGCGCGGGTCCCGCGCCCAGAGCCGGTAGTCGGCGGCGACGTGGTAGACCCAGCGCGCGCCCTTGACCGCCGCCCGGAGCGAATCCGCGTCGAGGAGATCGCCCTCGGCGATCTCGACCGCGCAGCCCTCGAGCGCCCTGCGGTCGCTGCCCTTGCGCGCCAGCACGCGCACCGTCCGGCCGTCGGCCAAGAGCTCCCGGACGAGGTTGGCGCCGACGAACCCGGTGCCGCCCGTGACGAGCGCGTCCATGGCGCGTGCCGTCTACGCCGCCAGCCGGGCGAGCGAGCCCGCCACACTCTCAAGCGCGCGCCGCGATGACCGCCGGAGCTGGAGCGCGCGGCGCAGGACCCGCGGATGCGCCAGGGCGAGGACGCCGCCGCATCGGAGGCGCCCGTCGGCGCCCATCAACCGCATCAGCTCGTCGGGCAGCGTTTCGCGCGCGTCGTCCGACACGGCGCGCACCACGAGGGAGGAGCACCCGCGTGCGGCCGCCGCTTCGAGGATGGTCGCCGACTCCATGTCCACGGCCACGGCGCCCGTCGCGGCGCGAAGCGCCGCCTTGGCCTCGGGCGTCACTACGGCCCGGCTCACTGTCGCCATGACGCCGGTTCGTGCGTGGGTACTTCCCTTGGCAGCGGCACGCTGAGCGGCGCTCCCGGTGACCGGCAGACGCACCCCCGCGTCGTTGATGACTGCCTCCGGCAGGACGAGGTCGCCCACGCCGAGGGCGGGATCGAGGCCCCCGCAGACGCCGGCCGAGACGACGAGCGGGCGGTCAGAAGCGGCGACGAGGGCAGTCCAGCGGGAGCCGAGGAGACCGGCACGGAGACCGACGGGAGCCACGCGGAGAGTTCCGCGGCCGAACGCGGGGAACGACAAGGACGGCAGCGACGGCAGGGAGAGCGCCCGGGCCAGGGCCCGGGCCTCGAGCTCAACCGCCGTCAGGACCAGGATCGCGACCAAGCCGGTCGACGCCGGACGCCGCGGCCCGGAGCGCCCTCTCCTTCTCCTTGCGCTCGACCCAGGCCTTCCAGCTGTTGCCGGCCGCGGTGTCCTTGCCGGTGAACTTGATGGTGGCAATGTCACGGTAGGGGATGGTGAAGGGGCCGTCTCCCTGCTCGTCGAAGAGCTGGATGAAGGCGTCGGGCGCGTCGGCCTCCCGGTTGAAGATGTAGCCGACGATTTCGCCGCCGTCCCTCTTCACGACCGTCGTGTTGCCGCGGTAGTCAAAGGCGAAATCGACCACCTCTCGGAGAGACGTGTAGTCGTTGATCTGCGGCACCCACCCCTCGAGGGTCATGGGCCTACAGCTTTCCGGAGAGAGCGACCGAGACGGTCTCGGCGAAACCCTTGAGCGAGCTGAACGTGTGGTCGACGGCGGTCGCCTCGTACCCGCAGTGGACCATGCAGTCGCGGCACTTCTCGTTGCCGCTCTTCTTGCCGTAGTTTTCCCACTTCGTGCCGTCCATCAGCTCCCGGAAGCTCGCGGCATAGCCTTCCTGGAGCAGGTAGCAGGGGCGCTGCCAGCCGAACATATTAAAGGTGGGGTTGCCCCAGGGCGTGCACTCGAAGTCCTTCTTGCCCATGAGGAAGCGCAGGAAGAGCGGCGACTGGTTGAACTTCCAGCGCCGCTTCGGCTTCGAGAGCATCTCGCTGAAGAGCTGATTGGTGCGCGTCTGGTGCAGGAAGTGTTCCTGGTCGGGCGCCTTCGAGTAGCTGTACCCGGGCGAGAGCATCATGCCCTCGACTCCCAGGTCCATCATCTCGTCGAAGAACTCGCGCATCCTGAGCGGCGAGGCGCCGTCGAAAAGCGTCGTGTTCGTCGTCACGCGGAACCCGCGCTGGAGCGCGGCCTTGATCCCCTCGACCGCCTCGTCGAAGACGCCGTCCCGGCAGACCGCCTCGTCGTGCTCCTCCCGCAGCCCGTCCATGTGCACGCTGAACGTCAGGTACTTGGACGGCGTGAAGAGGTGGAGCTTCTCCTTGAGCAGAATGGCGTTGGTGCAGAGGTAGATGTACTTCCTGCGCTTGACGAGCTCGGCCACCAGCTTGTCGATGTCGGGGTACATGAGCGGCTCGCCGCCCGGAATGCTCACGATGGGCGCCCCGCACTCCGCCACGGCCGCAAGGCACTGCTCCACGGTCAGGTGCTTCTTCAGGATCTGGGCCGGGTACTGGATTTTGCCGCAGCCGGCGCACGCGAGGTTGCACCGGAACAGGGGCTCGAGCATCAGGACGAATGGGTAGCGCTTCTGGCCGCGGATCTTCTGCTGGAGGATGTAGCTCGCGACGGTGTACATCTGGGAGACCGGCACGCTCATCTGCTTAGTGACCTCTTTCGTCTATCGTTGTCGTGATCACGGCCACCCGCTCCCCCGCGGGCCGCTCAACCGTCCAGCCCCGTGTCACCGATATGGCCTTGAGAGCATAGACTAGCAGAAAAACGGCCACATGCACGAGGATTCCGGCCCCCAGCAGGGCCCTCTCCCCGATCCAGCCGGTGATCCCGAGGTTGAAGAGGACGACTCCATAATAGAGGCCGATACCCCCCAAGGGCGACCCCAGTGCCTGGGGCCGGCGCCTGACGGCCCGGAGGTAGCCGCCCACGATCGCCCAGCCAACGAGGAACCAGCCGGCGAAGTTGGAGAGGGGCACCCTGAAATAGATGCCCGGCTCGGCGTAGTAGAAGACGCGGCCGAGGAACCAGGACTCCCCGAGGACCGCCAGCGGGTCCATGACGACGTCCACCAGCGTCATCAGCGCCACGGCGAGGGCGGCGGGCGCCCAGCCGCGGGCCTGCCCGAGCGCCCAGCGCGCCAGGCAGTACGAGCCGTAGGAGAGGAAGGGGAAGGACAGCGGGACGAAGAACGGCACGTTCGAGATGAAGAGCTCGCGCCCTGCGGTCTCGCCCGTGTAGTGGTAGAGGCCGAACGGGATGCCGATGCGGGTCGACGCGTACTCGGCCGCGAAGGCGACGGCCCAGCCCCAGCCGAGCCACCCGAAGGCCCGGCGCCATCCGAGGTCGCGCCCTGCCAGGACGAGGAAGACAGCGAGAAAGACGACGACGTACGGGCGCAGCAGGACCGTCCCCGCGAGCAACGTCGGCCAGCCGGGGACCTCGTGGGCCATGCCGGCGACCTTAGCGGACTTCTCTCGGGTTTTCAACGCGGCGCGGGTGCCGACCAGGCGAGGGCTGTGCTAGTATCGGGCGGTGTGCGCCACCCACAACTCACGGTGCCAGGCGTGACTCCGCCCACCATCGTCCAGTCCGAGGTCGACACCGCCATCGACAAGGCCCAGTCGGCCCTCCTCGTGGCGCAGGCCCCGGACGGTCACTGGCTCGGCGAGCTCGAGGCCAACAGCACCATCACCAGCGAGTTCCTGCTCTTGTGCCATTTCCTTGACCGGGTGGACCGCGAGCGGGAAGCCAAGATGGTGCGTTACCTTCGGGAGTGCCAGGTCGCGGACGGCGGGTGGAGTCTCTACGAGGGCGGACCGGCCAATATCTCGGCGACCATCAAGGCCTACTTCGCTATGAAAGTGGCGGGCGTGGGGGTGGACGACCCCGCCATGGCGAGGGCGCGGGCGCTCATCCAGGACTGGGGCGGCCCCGTCGAGGCGGACGTCTTCACCAAGATCCTCCTCGCGCTCTTCGGCGAGTACGACTGGCGCGGCGTGCCGGCCATGCCGGTCGAGATCATGCTGCTGCCCCGCTGGTCCTACTTCAACCTCCACGAGGTCTCCTACTGGTCGCGGACGGTCATCGTCCCGCTCCTGATCCTGATGGACTCCAAGCCCGTCAAGCGGCTGCCCGAGTCCTGCCGGCTCGACGAGCTCTGGCCCGTGCCGCGCGAGCGGGCGAGCCTGCGGCCCAGGCGCATCCCGCGCCCCTTCTCTCCCAAGCGCTTCATCTGGAAGAACCTGTTCATCGGCGTGGACGACGCGCTCAAGGGCTGGGAGCGGCTCGGCCCCCGTCCTTTCCGCGGGCGCGCCATCGAGGCGGCGCAACGGTGGCTCGAGGAGCGGCTGGCGGTGCCGGGCGGGCTCGGCGGCATCTTCCCCGCCATGACGAACGCGGTCCTGGCCCTCCGCACGCTGGGCTACCCGGACGACCATCCGCTGATCCGCGGTCAGGTCAAGGAGATCGAGAACCTGGGCGTGGAAACCCGGGACGCGCTCCACTACCAGCCGTGCGTATCGCCCGTCTGGGACACCTCGCTCGCGGTCAACGCGCTCATCGAGTCGGGGCTGCCCGGGGACCACCCGCAGCTCGTGCGGGCCGGCGAGTGGATGATGAACAAGCAGATCATGGTGCCGGGCGATTGGCAGGCCAAGCGGCCCCACGTGCCGCCTGGTGGCTGGCCCTTCCAATACGACAACGACTTCTATCCCGACCTCGACGACTCGGCCATGGTCATGATGGCGCTTGCCAAGACGCACGGGCTCGACCCCGAGCGCAAGGCGCGCTGCATCGACCGGGGCCTGACCTGGTTCCTCGGCATGCAGGGCGGCGACGGCGGCTGGGGCTCCTTCGACGCCGACAACGACCGGCTCATCTTCAACAACATCCCGTTCGCCGACCACGGCGCCCTCCTCGATCCCTCGACCGAGGACCTGACCGGCCGCGGCCTCGAGCTGCTCGGCACCCTCGGCCACGGGCTCGAGCACCCCGCGGCCCAGCGGGCGCTCACCTTCATCCGGAAGACCCAGCACGAGACGGGGGCCTGGTACGGCCGCTGGGGCGTCAACTATGTCTACGGCACGTGGTCGGTGCTGCGCGGGCTGGGCGCCATCGGCGAGGACTGCTCCAGGGACTACGTCCAGCGGGCCGTTGCCTGGCTCGAGGTGCGGCAGAACGCCGACGGCGGCTGGGGCGAGACCCTCGCCTCCTACGAGGACGACGATCTTGCCGGCCGCGGCGAGTCGTTGCCGAGCCAGACGGCCTGGGCGCTCCTCGCGCTCTTCGCCGCCGGGCGCATCGAGGGGCCGGCCGTCGAGAAGAGCATCCGCTACCTGATCGACCGGCAGAACGCCGACGGCACTTGGGAAGATCCGCTCTGGAACGGCACGGGCTTCCCGCGGGTCTTCTACCTCAAGTACCACCTGTACGCGAAGTACTTCCCGCTCTGGGCGCTGGGCGTGTACCGGAGCGCGACGACGTGACAGACGGGTCGGCCGGCCCTGAGACCTGGCCTCTGCCGGCGCGCTGGGTCGAGGCGCTGGGACGCGTCGCACTCTACCTCGTCGAGTCGCTCGGCCGCTTCGGCCGCTTCCTCGGCCAGGCGGTGGCGCTGGTCTTCATCCCGCCGCTCAAGCTCGGCCGCCTGACCACGCGCGTGTATTTCATCGGCTTCAAGTCGCTCACCATCGTGATCCTCACCGGCGCCTTCACCGGCATGGCGCTGGGCCTCCAGGTCTTCCTCACTCTGCAGCGGGTAGGCTCCGAGGCCTTCGTGGGACCGGCCGTGGGCATCGCCCTCGTGCGGGAGCTCGGGCCCGTGCTGACCGCGGTCTTCGTCACGGGCCTGGCCGGCTCGGCGCTGACCGCCGAGCTGGGCATCATGCGGATCACGGAGCAGATCGACGCGCTCATGGTCATGGCGCTCAACCCGATGCGCTACCTCGTGGTGCCGGCGATTCTGGCGGGGATCATCACCTTCCCGATGCTCACGGCGATCTTCGACGTCGCCGGCATCTACGGCGGCTACCTGGTCGCCGTCATCCTGCTGGGCATGTCGCCCGGGACGTACTTCGGCCAGATGCAGGCCTTCGCCGACATGAGCGACGTCATGGTCGGCTTCTGGAAGTCGCTCTGCTTCGGCGCGCTCGTGCCCTGGGTGTGTACGTACAAGGGCTTCCACTGCGGCCACGGCGCCGAGGGCGTGTCGCGCGCAACGACGGAGGCGGTCGTCCTCTCCTGCGTGCTGATCCTCGTCTTCAACTACTTCCTGGGCTCGGTGCTGCCGTGATCCGCATCCAGGGCCTGAGGAAATTCTTCGGCCCGCAGCCTGTGCTGCGGGGCGTGGACCTCGACGTGGCGACGGGCGAGGTCATGATCATCATCGGCCGGAGCGGCGGGGGCAAGTCGGTCCTGCTCAAGCACCTCCTGGGGCTCCTGCGCCCGGACGCGGGCGCCGTCCTCGTCGACGGGACGGACATCACCCAGCTCCGGGGCGCCGCGCTCGAGGCCGTGCGCCGGAGCTACGGGGTCGTCTTCCAGGGCGGGGCGCTCTTCGACTCGATGTCGGTGTTCGACAACGTCGCCTTCCCGCTGCGCGAAAAGACAAACCTGGGCGCCGGCGACATCGCCCAGCGCACCGAGGAGAAGCTCGTCCAGGTCGGGCTCGTAGACATGGGCCACAAGAACCCCGCCGAGATCTCGGGCGGCATGCGCAAGCGGGTCGCCATCGCGCGGGCCCTCGTGACCGAGCCCGAGATCGTCTTCTTCGACGAGCCCACGACTGGGCTCGACCCGATCCTCGTCAACACCATCCACCACCTGATCCAGGACCTGCACCGCAAATTCCGATTCACGGCAGTCATGGTCAGTCACGAGATTCCGGAGATCTTCGAGATCGCCGACCGCGTGGCCATGCTGCACGAGGGCGTGATCATCGAGACCGGGGATGCTCGCAGCATCCAGAACTCGAAGAACCCGATCGTGCAGCAGTTCATCCACGGAGCGGTCGAGGGCGCCAACCATGTCGCGTGAAACGAAGGGGGAAGCCGCATGAGACGTTCGGCGATGGATCTGGCCGTCGGGGTATTCGTCCTGGTGGGAATTTTGGCCTTGGGTTGGCTTTCGGTTAGACTCGGGAAAGTTGAATTCTTCAGAGGCGAGAGCTATACGGTGACCGCGGATTTCCCCACGACCGCCGGCCTCAAGAATGGGTCGAGCATCGAGATTGCGGGCGTGGAGGTCGGCCGGGTGACTTCGATCCAGCTGGCGAACTACCAGGCCCGCGTGATCATGTCCATCCGAAACGGCATCAAGCTCACGGACGACTCGATCGCGTCCATCAAGACCCGCGGGCTCATCGGCGAGAAGTTTCTCCAGATCAGCCCCGGCGGATCGGAGCGGATCATCAAGCCCAACGGCAAGATCACCGAAGTGGAACCGCCCATCGATCTCGAAGAGCTGCTGTCGAAATACGTCTTCGGGAAAGTCTAACGAGCCCCGAACCAGTGCCCAGAATCAGTGGAGGATCAGCAATGATTGGTCGTCATTTGTGCCGGCCCGCGCTGGCCTGCCGGCCTGCGCGGGCGTGGGGGGTCGCGCTTGCGGGCCTCCTCATTCTGTCAACGGCCCAGGGCGGCTTTGCCGCCACGGCTCAGGAGCAGCTCAAGGGCGCCATCGACCGCGTCGTCAGCACGCTCGATAGCCCCGCGCTCAAGGGTGACGGCAAGGCCGGCGAGCGGCGCAGCGCGGTCCGCAAGATCGCCAACGAGATCTTCGACTTCGCCGAAATCGCCCGCCGGTCGCTGGGCCGCTACTGGCAGCCCCTGACCGAGGCGCAGCGGAGCGAGTTCGTCGGGCTCTTCGGCGACCTCCTCGAGCGCTCGTACATCTCCAAGATCGAGCTGTACGGCGGCGAGAAGATCATCTACAGCGGCGAGCGCGTGGATGGCGACCTCGCCACCGTGAGCACCAAGATCATCACCAAGAACGCCACGGAGGTGCCCGTCGACTACCGGCTCTTCCGGCGGGGCGAGAACTGGATGATCTACGACGTCAACATCGAGGGCATCAGCCTCGTGTCGAACTACCGCACCCAATTCAACAAGATCATCCAGACGAGCGGCTACAACACGCTCGTCGATCGCATGAAGACCAAGCAGACCGAGTTCCTCGAGGAAAGCGGCCAGAAGAAGAAGGTCCAGAACTAGAGGGCCGCCCGCTGCGCCGGCTCCCAGATATCCGTGGGGCCGGCGCGGCGCGCCGGCCGCCCAGGCGGCAGCCATGACCGGCCACCAATTCGCCGATCTCCTCGACGCACAGGGCTTCGACTTCTTCACCGGCGTCCCCTGCTCGCTCGCCGAGGGCGTCATCGCGGCCCTCGAGCGCCAGCCGCGCGGCCGCCGGACACCCTATGTCCCGGCTGTCCGCGAGGACGTTGCACTCGGGCTCGCCGCCGGCGCCTGGCTCGGCGGCCGTGTGCCGGCCGTGATCATGCAGAATTCAGGGCTCGGCACGAGCGCGAACGCGCTCGTCTCGCTCTCGCTGCTCTACCGGCTGCCGGCGCTCCTGCTCATGACCTGGCGCGGCTTCGAGGGGAAGGACGCTCCTGAGCACATCGTGATGGGCGAGATCACCCGGCCCCTCCTCGACCTTATGGGCGTGCCGCACCGTGTGCTCGCGCGCGGGAGCGAGGAAGCCGACCTCGCCTGGGCCCGCGCCGAGGCCCTGCGCTCGAGCCAGCCCGTGGCCCTCCTGCTCCCGCCGCGCGTGCTGGAGGCAGACACCCCGGAGCCGGCGGCGCCGGCGTCCGTCACGCCCCAGGCGCCCGTCACGACAGCGCCGCCGTCGGCCTTGCCCTCCTCGCTGTCCCGCTTCGAAGCGCTCAGCGTAGCCGTCGGGGCTCTCGGGAGCGAGCCCGTCGTCCACGCCAACGGCTACGTCTGCCGCGAGTCCTTCGCCGTGCGCGACCGGCCGGAGAACTTCTACATGATCGGCTCCATGGGGCTCGCCTCGTCCATCGCCCTGGGGCTCGCGCTGGCCCGCCCGGAGCGGCGCACCGTGGTCTTCGACGGCGACGGCAACCTCCTCATGAACCTGGGCATTCTGCCCATGGTCGGCGGTGGGCCGGCGATCGGCCGCGGCCGCCCCGCGAACTTCGTCCACGTCGTCTTCGACAACAGCGTCTACGCTTCGACGGGCGGGCAGCTGTCGCCGTCGCGCGGCGTCGGCCTCGCCGCCGTGGCGGCGGCGTGCGGCTATGCGCGGGCCGAGTCCGTCGACTCGGCGGCCGGGGTCGAGAGCGCGCTTCGCGGAGCGCTCGAGGCCGACGGCCCGAGCTTCATCCTCGTCCGCGTCAACGCCGAAGAGCACCCGGCGCCACGCATCCCCTACGCCCCCGAGGAGATCCGCGACCGTTTCCGTCGCGCCATCGGGAGCCCGTGAGCGTCAGGCTGCTGCGGCCGCTGCTCCTTGCGGTCGGTCTCGCGGTCGTCGTGTGGCTCGTCTGGGATCTCGGACCGGCGGCTGTGTGGGAGGCCATCCACAGACTGTCCTGGCGGCTCGGGCTGGTCGTGCTCTTCCCGTTCTGCGTGGCCGTCGTCCTCGACACGCTCGGCTGGCGCCTGCTCCTTCCCACGTGCCGCGTCCCGTGGGGGACGCTCGCCGCGGCGCGCCTCGCGGGGGAAGCGGTTAATCTCCTAACGCCGACGGCCTCGGTCGGCGGTGAGCCGCTCAAGGCCTACCTCGTGCGCGACCGCCTTCCGCTCGACGAGGGGCTTGCCTCCGTGGTCGTGGACAAGACCACCATGGTCATGGGCCAGGCCGCCTTCCTCGCGGCCGGTCTCGGCGTGGCGCTCCTGGCCCTGGAGCCGTCGAGGACCGTGACCATCGCGATGGCGGCTCTGCTCGCGGTCGAGATCGTCGGAGTGGGCGGCTTCGCCATGGTGCAGATCCGTGGAGGCATCGCCGGGGCGGGCCGCATCCTCCACCGGCTGGGTGTGGGACGGGCCGAGAGCCACCAGGAACTGCTTCACGAGGTGGACGGACGGCTCGCGCGCCTGTACCGGGAGCGGCGCGCCCGAGTGCTGCTGTCCGCGCTGCTCCACACGCTCGGCTGGGCCGTCGGCGGCTTCGAGATCTACGTGGTGTTGACGCTGGCAGACATCCCGGTGAGCCTCACAACCGCGCTCGTCCTCGAAGCCGTCGGCTGTGCCGTCAGGTTCGCGACCTTCATGGTTCCGGGCTCGCTCGGCGCGCTCGAGGGCGGCAACGTCGCCGTCTTCGCCGCCTTCGGCCTGCCCGGAGCGGCGGGGCTTTCCTTCTCCCTCGTTCGCCGACTACGCGAGGCGACGTGGGCGCTGATAGGGCTCGGAGCCCTGGCAGCCTTCAAGTCCCGGCCCGAGGGTCCGGCGGTCGGCGGGTCGAGCCCCGCGGGAGGTTCCGGAGGCGCCTGACGCTGTGGTAACATGACCCGTCCTTATTAACGACCGTCTGGGAGGTCCACGTGGGATCGGTACGCGTCGCCATCGTCGGAGTCGGCAACTGCGCCTCGGCGCTCGTCCAGGGAGTCCACTTCTACAAGAACGCTCCGGACGACGGCTTCATCCCGGGCCTCATGCGGCCCCGGCTCGCCGGGTACCACGTCGGCGACATCGAGTTCTCCGCGGCGTTCGACGTGGATGTCAACAAGGTCGGCCGTGATCTCTCCGAGGCCATCTGGGCCAAGCCCAACAACACGGTGCGCTTCGGCGAGGTGCCGCATCTCGGGGTGCCCGTCCAGCGCGGGATGACGCATGACGGCCTGGGCCACTACCTGTCCCAGGTCATCACGAAGGCGCCCGGCCCCACGGTCGACATCGCCGGCATCCTCCGCGAGACGCGCACGGACGTGGTGGTCAACTTCCTGCCCGTCGGCAGCGAGATGGCGACCAAGTGGTACGTCGAGCAGATCCTCGACGCCGGCTGCGGCTTCGTCAACTGCATTCCGGTCTTCATCGCGCGCGAAGAGTACTGGCGTCGCCGCTTCGAGGAGCACGGCCTGCCGATCGTGGGCGACGACGTCAAGTCGCAGGTGGGCGCGACCATCATCCACCGGGTGCTGACCAAGCTCTTCATGGACCGCGGCGTGCGGATGGAGCACACGAGCCAGCTCAATGTGGGCGGCAACACCGACTTCCTGAACATGCTCGAGCGCTCGCGCCTGGCCTCCAAGAAGATCTCCAAGACGGACGCGGTCCGCTCGCAGCTCGCGCACGAGATGGCGGCCGACGACATCCACATCGGCCCGAGCGACTACGTGCCGTGGCTGCTCGACCGCAAGTGGGCACACATCCGGCTCGAGGGTCGCGCCTTCGGCGACCAGCCCATCAACGTCGAGCTCAAGCTCGAGGTGTGGGACTCGCCGAACTCAGCCGGGGTCGTCATCGACGCGATCCGCTCCTGCAAGATCGCCATGGACCGCGGCCTCAAGGGTGCGCTCTTCGCCCCGTCGGCCTACCTGATGAAGTCCCCGCCCGAGCAGTGGTCGGATGAGATCGCCCGCACGCGGCTCGAGCGCTTCATCGACGGCGGCGTCTAGTCAGCGTAGCTCGGCGGGCCACGGCCCGCGCAGGGCTCCGCCAAGTCGGGGCTCCGCCAAGTCGGGGCTCCGCCAAGTCGGGGCTCCGCCAAGTCGGGACTCCGCCAAGTCGGGACTCCGATGGTAGACTGGGTTAGTCGCCCCGCTGCCATGCCATGATCGCCATCTCGAGAACGGGACGTCTGCTGCGCCGCCTGGTCCGGCTCTCCTGCCGGCGGCCGCTCGTTACGACGCTTCTCTCGCTCATCCTGGCCGTCGCCGGCGTCACCTACACGCTCCACGCGCTCAGCTTCAAGACCTCCGGCCGAGATCTCCTGCCCAAGAAAGCCGGCTACATCGTGCGCTACAACCAGTACGCGCGGGAGTTCGGCGAGCTCGAGGACATCGTCATCGTCATCGAGGCGCGCACCTTCGAGGCAGCCAAGGACTACGCCGCGCGCCTCGTTCAGGAGCTTCGCGCCTCGCCGCTCAAGTTTCCGCGGGTGGCGTACCGCGTGGATCCGAAGCGCTTCGAAGGCCGTCATCTCCTCTATCTCCCGGAGAAGCAGCTCAAGGAGATCCGCGACAGGATCTTCGACCACCAGGAGTTCATGGAGAGCTTCGCCGGCGACCCAAGCCTGGCGCGGCTGATCGAGGGCGCCAACGCGGCAATGGCCTCGGCTTTCGTCTCGAACCTGTTCGACCTCGGGATCGGCCAGGGCAGCGGGGAGGACACGCGCTTCCTGCGCCTGGTGCTGGACCAGATCGCCGGGCGTCTCGAGCACCCGACGCCCTACCGCTCGCCGTGGGGCACGCTCTTCTCCTTGAGCGAGCGCCCCGCCGACGCTGGCTATTTCCTCTCGGACGACAAGAGCCTGCTCTTCGTGCTCGTGGAGACGCCGCAGAGCGAGAAGGGCAGCTTCATGAGCGACCGTCGGGCCATCGAGATCATCCGCCGCGTCATCGCGGACCTCAAGCCGGCCTTCCCCACCGTGCAGGCTGGAGTGACCGGCGGCCCGACCCTGTCCAACGACGAGATGACGGCGGCCTTCCACGACAGCAGCGTCGCGACCGTGCTCGCCTTCGGGCTGACGCTCCTCGTGATGCTGCTGGCCTTCTGGCGGGTGGGCAAGCCCCTCCTGATGCTGGCCGTGCTGGCGGTGACGCTCGCCTGGTCCATGGGGATCATCACGCTGACGGTCGGACACCTGACTATCTTCTCGGTCATGTTCATCTCCATCGTCATCGGCATCGGCATCGACTACGGCATCTACTTCCTGTTCCGCTACGAGGAGGAGATCTTCCTCGGGCGCAACCTCAAGGAGGCGCTCGAGCTGACCGCCGCACGGGCGGGGCCCGGCATGCTCATCGGCGCGCTGACGGCCGGTGGCACCTTCTACGTCCTCATGCTGACCGATTTCCGCGGCATCCAGGAGCTGGGCTTCATCGCCGGCACCGCCATCCTGATGGCGTGGCTCGGCATGATGACGCTGTTCCCCGCGCTGCTTGTCGTGGTCGACCGCCGCCACGGCGACCGGCCCCGCAACCAGGCGCCGCGGGCGCACGCGCTCGAGCGCATCAACGTTCCTGTGCTCGACCGCCTGACGCGCTACCCCAAGGCGGTGCTCACGATCGCCGGGGTCGCGACGGCAGCCTCGCTCGGGGCCCTTCCGTACGTAGGCTTCGACTACAACCTGCTGAACCTCCAGCCCAAGCGTACGGAGTCGGTGATCTGGGAGAAGCGCATCCTCGCCAACACCGGGCGCTCGGGCTTCAACGGCCTGGCCTCGGCCACGACTCTCGAGGAGCTCCGCCGGAAGCAGGAGGCCTTCGAGAACCTCTCGTCGGTGTCCGAGGTGGACTCGGTTCTCCGCGTCATCCCCGATAACCAGAAGGAGAAGATCGCGATCGTGCGGACCTTCGCGCCTATCGTCGCGCCGGTGCGCGTCGGCCGCTCGAGCCCGGTTGATCTCGACCGGCTGACGCGGGCGCTCGGTGAGCTCACGCGACGGCTGGACATCTTCGCCGCGGAGGCGGGGGACAAGCTGCCGGATGACCTCAAGCAGCTGCGGACCCGGACGATGGCCCTGATCACGGCGCTCCAGTCGACCAGCCGCGAGGTCTCGGAGCCCGCGCTGACCCACCTGCAGTCCCAGCTCTACGGCGACTTCGTCACCAACTTCTTCGATCTGCAGCGCAACCTGAACCCTCGACAGATCGGTCTCGCGGACGTGCCCGACGAGCTCCGGCGCAAGTTCATCGGCAAGCGCGGCGACTTCCTGCTGCAGATCCACCCCAAGCTGGACATCTGGGAGCGCGAGGGTGCGCGGCAGTTCGTGCGCGAGCTCAGATCGGTGGACCCGGACGTGACGGGGGCGCCCATCATCACCTACGAGGCCATCGGCTACATGGAGCGGGCGTACTTCCAGGGCACCGCGTACGCGTTCATCCTCGTGGGGCTGCTCTCCGCGCTGATGATCCGCCGGGGGAAGGAAACCCTGCTGGCGCTCCTCCCGCTGGTGCTGGCGCTCCTCTGGACGATCGGCCTGATGCGCGTCTTCCACCTGCAGTTCACCATGGCCAATGTGTGGGGCCTGCCGCTCATCGTCGGCGCGTCAGCCGAGTTCGGGCTCAACGTGATCGTCCGCTACTTCGAGGGGCGCGACCACGGCGGCCCGCTAATCGCGCGCAGCACGATCATGGCGGTGGCGCTCAACGGCGTGACCACGATGGTCGGCTTCGGCAGCCTGATGATCGCCCGGCATCAGGGCATCTTCGGGCTGGGTCTCCTGCTGACGATCGGAGCCTTCTGTGCCCTGCTCGCCTCGCTGGTGGTCCTGCCGGTCATCCTTCGATTGATCGCCCGGCCCGCCGCGCACGCGGCGCCAACAGTCGCCCGCTCCTCGGCCGCTTAGCAGGGTCCAGGGCGCCGAGAAGGGTCCAGATTCGAGGCGGCGCCCGAAGACCGCACGCGAGGCGTACTCCTGTACGTTGAGCGTGCGGTCGAGGGCGCCAACGAAGCAGATGGGCCCTTCTCGGCGCCCTGCGAGTTAGAAGGCGTCGGGGGCGGCTGCGATGTGTTCCAAGTCCGCGTGGGTATAGGAGCCGAGGCTCCGGAAGTCGAGCTCGGTGTAGTTCTTGATCCAGCGCATGGCGATCTTGACAGCCTTGCGGTAGCGTACTCCGGTCTCCACGTCCTTCCCCAGCGATAAGTAGAGGATGTCCTGGACCTCTTCCTTCAGGAGCCGCTTCACCATGGGAAAGTCGTGGACCTGCGACGGATCGGTCGAGTCCTTCGCGTGGTGCCGGATGCGCTGGGCGATCTGGGCCACCGACATGCGGCCGGTGGCGAGATCCTCCATCAGCGCCGGGTGGACACCTGGCTTGCCCGCCAAGCTGTCGATACCCTTCGCGCCGCGGCCGCCGAGCCAGCCCTCGACGTACTCGATCACCATGCGCGCGTTGCGCCGCGTCCCGCCGACCGTGATCGGCCCCATGGGCACCTCGATCTTGACCGGGTAGTTGCCAACCTCGGTCATCGCCAGCGTGGGCTTCCAGCCTGAGGCGGCGAGGCGCTTGAACGGCTCCCCGGCAGTCTTCATGTGGAAGATATGCGCGACCCAGGCGCGGATGAAGCCCTGCTGCGCCTCCCACTCCTTGTCGGCGCGGATCGCCTCCCCCGCCACCCGGTTGACCTCGGGGTCATTGCCCGGCAGGGCCGTCGCCATGCCGCCGATGGGCACCGCCCCTCGCTTGAGGCAGATCGCCACCAGCCTCCGGAAGATATTGGCGAGGAAGGGCGTCGTCTTGATGTCCACGCCGAAGCGGTCCGGCCAGACCGACGTCGGGTCGGCCATGACGAACTCGAAGATCGAGGCCTTGAGGTCCCAGCGCGCGGCATTGAGGCCGGCGGCGTAGGGACCGAGGGCGTAGAGCATCTCCTCCATCAGGTAGACGGCAGGCAGCGACTCGACCAGCGGGATGCCGCGGATGACCGCGTCCGTGAGAGCCGGCAGATGCCGGCGGCTCGCGTCGAAGACATCGCGATACCAGGCGACCTCCTCCACGGTCTCGACCTTGGGAAGATAGAAGTAGATACCCTGCCCGCGCCCCGCCTGGGCGCGCCCCGCGTAGTAGAGCGTCAGCGCCGTGCCGAGGATGGCCGCCGGCACGGGCCGGCCGTCCACGGTGACGTCGTGCTCGTCGAGGTGGAGCCCGCGCTCGCGGTGCATGAAGAACGGCAGCTCGCCGGGCGCGATGCGGTACTCCCTGCCGCGCGCCGTGTCTGTGTAGGCCAGCTCGCGATTGACCGCCATCAGACGGTTCTGCGCCGCCCGCACCGTGTCTACTAGCCGGTGTCCGCCGGAATCCTCGTCGTCGTCGAGGTCGCCCTCGGCGCGCTCGCCCTCGGGACCGGGGTTGAGCGCGTTGATGAACATGCTCGTGATCGAGCAGGGCCCGGAAATCTCGATGCCGGGGCGCCTGAGGTCTTCGGGCACCGGCGGCACCTTCCAGTCGCCCGTCGTGGCGGCGGAAACCGGCTGAGGCCCGGGCAGCGTCCCCTGCTCGAGCGCGCGCCTGAGCACCGCGTCGCGCTGGCGACGGAGCGCATGCACGCGCGGCGTGAAGTCGTCGTGCACCGCGCAGAGGTACTCGCAGAAGTCCGCGGTGAAGAGCTGGGCCGCGCCCTCCACCGGGGCGAAGCGGACACGGGTCGTCGCGCTCGTCGGGGTCATCGCGACGCTCCAGTGGGGGACACTCCTGGGCTCCGTGGTTGGCGGTCTACAGCCTGGCGACCTGGACCAGGTTCGAGTGCAGCGCCGGCCCCCCGCCCATGTCCGCGAGCCGGTCGTCGGTGATCACGTTGACGCCGCGACCGCCCGCCTGGTGCTTGGACCACCAGATGCCCTCGATGACGGCGAGGCCGGGGCGGGTGTCGTCCGTGAGCGTCGCGGTGAACCGCGCCTCACCTCGGGCGCTCCGCACCATCACGGCGTCTCCGTCCGCGATTCCGCGCGGGCGGGCATCCTCGGGATGGAGGAACACCGAGGCGCCCCGCTGGCGGCGCCTCAGCTTGTCCGACTGGCTGAAGGACGAGTTCAGGAAGAAGCGGTTGGGCGGCACGATGCACTGGAGCGGGTAGCGCCGCGCCACGGCCTCGTTCTCCGGTCCCTCGACGAGCGGCACGTACGTCGGCAGCAACGGCAGGCCCGCTCGGGCCATCGACTCGGAGACGAACTCGACCTTGCCCGAGGGCGTCGGCGCGCCGACGGCGAACGGCAGGTACGGCCGGCCGACGCTCAAGCGCACCGACCGCTCCGCCTTCAACCGCTCGTACGTGATGCCCGCGACCGACAGGTCGCCGGACGCCAGCACCTCCCGGATGAGCGCGGGCTCGTCCTTGGAGAAGTGCGGGTCGGTCAGCCCCATCGCACGCGCCAGCAGCCGGACCACGCGCCAGTTGGAGCGCGACTCCCCGGCCGGCTCGATGACCGGCTCGGCCAGCTGAACGTAGAGGTGACCGAAGGACTTGTACAGGTCCACGTGCTCCATCGACGTCGTGGCGGGGAGCACGATGTCCGCGTAGTCCGTCGTGTCGGTCAGGTGCTGCTCGTGGACCACCGTGAAGAGGTCCTCGCGGGCGAGGCCGCGCAGCACCAGCTCCTGGTTCGGCACGACCGAAGCGGGGTTCGAGTTGTAGACGTAGAGCGCCTTGACGGGCGGGCTCATGCAGGGGTCGGTCAGCGCCTGCCCCAAATGGATCATGTTGATCGTCCGGGGCTCTAGCGCGGGCATGAGGTCGCGCCGCTCGAGGGCGGCCAGATCGAGCCCGAAGGTGCGCGTGGAGGACAGGAGCGCCCCGCCCGAGGGATGCGCATACGCGCCCGTGAGCGCCGGCAGGCACGCGATCGCGCGGCAGGTGCCGCCGCCGTTCTCATGGCGAGAGAGCCCGATCCCCACGCGCAGGAACGACGCCGGCGACGCCCCGTAGCGGCGCGCAAAGCTCACGACCGCCTCCGGCGTGAGCCCCGTGATGGCGGCGACGCGCTCCGGGGCGTACTGCTTGACGTGCTGCGCGAGCGGCCCGTAGCCGAGCGTGGCCCGGTGGATATACTCGTGGTCCACCAAGCCCTCTTCGATGAGCACGTGCATCATCCCCAGCGCCAGCGCGCCGTCCGTGCCCGGCCGAGGCTGGAGATAGAGGTCCGCCGTCTTCGCGGTCTGCGTCCGGTAGGGATCGATGCACACGATGAAGGCGCCGCGCTTCCGCGCCCGCTTCACGAGCGACATGAGGTTGATGTGCGTGTAGCTCGCGTTGATACCCCACAGGATAACCAAGTCGGAACCGACCATCTGCTCAGCGTCGCTGCCGGCGACCGTGCCGAGCGTGGCCGTCCATCCGGCGTACGCGGTCGTGACGCAGATCGTGCGGTCGAGCTGCGCGGCGCCCAGCGCGTGGAAGAGCGGGTGCCCGGCCCAGTACTGGAGGAGCCCCAGCGTGCCGCCGTAGGAAAACGGCAGGATGGCTTCCCCGCCCCACTCCGAGATCACGCCCCGCCACCGGCGCGCGATCAGGTCGATCGCGGCCTCCCAGCCGATGGGCTCGAAACGCCCCTCGCCCTTGGCCCCGACGCGCCTGAGCGGCGTCAGCACCCGCGTCGGGGCATAGACGCGCTCGGCGTAGTCGTGAACTTTGCCGCAGACCACGCCGCGCGTGAAGGGGTGCGCCGGGTCGCCGCCGACGTCGGTGACGAGGCCGTCGTCCACGGTGACGACGAGCGCGCACTGGGACGGGCAATCGTGGGGGCAAACAGACTGCAGAATCTCATGCATGACGCAACAGAGTAGCACACGTTGTATAGTGCTCAAATGCTCGCCCGGCTCAAGGCGCTGCACCCGTTCCAGACGCCGGACGTCAAGCGCCTGGCCGTGCTCTTCGGCATCGTCTACTTCGCCCAAGGCATGTGGTACCTGCCGAACCAGACCATCACGATCTCGCTGAAGGACGGAGGCCTGTCGGCAGGACAGGTCGCCGGCTTTTTCGCCATCACCACGGTGCCGTGGCTGATCAAGCCCGTCTACGGTCTCCTGTCCGACTTCGTACCGCTCTTCGGCTACCACCGGAAAAGCTACCTCTTGCTCACATCGGCGACGGCGGCCGCGGCCGGGCTGCTCCTCGGCCTGACGGGAGATCACGCGTACTGGCGGATGGCGGCCTTCCTCACGCTGATGGCGCTGGGGCTCGCCTTCACCGACGTGCTGGTGGACGCGCTGATGGTAGAGAACGGCAAGCCCATGGGTTTGACGGGCGCCTTCCAATCCGTCCAGTGGGGCGCCATCACGACGGCGTCCATCCTCGTGGGCGAGCTCGGCGGGTACCTCGCCGAGAACCGGCGCCTGCACGCCGCCTTCTTCCTCGCCGCCTGCTTTCCGCTGGTCTCGCTCCTGATGTCCGCCTTCTTCGTCCGCGAAGCCCCCGCGCGGGCGGACCGCGAGGCCTTCGCGACCACCTGGGGCGCCATCCGGGACGCCTTGCGCGAGCGAGAGGTCTGGGTGGTCGGAGGCTTCATTTTCTTCTGGACCTTCAGCCCGTCCTTCGGGCCGGCGATGCTCTACTATCAGACCGACCACCTGCACTTCTCTCAGCAGTTCATCGGCCACCTGGCGGCGATCGCGGCGGTGGCGGGCGTCGCCGGAGCCTTCATCTACGCGCCGCTGTCACGCCGGGTGCCGCTCACACGGCTCATCAACTTCTCCATCGGCGCCGCCGTCATTGGCACGTTGGCGTACCTCGTCTACCGGGGCCACGTCTCGGCCATCATCATCGACGTCGTCTTCGGCTGCGTCGGCATGATCACCCAGCTCGCCTTCCTCGACCTGGCGGCCAAGTCGTGCCCGCGCCGCGTCGAGGCGACCTTCTTCGCGCTCCTGATGTCCGTCTACAACGGCGGCAGCCAGATCTCGCAGAACATCGGGGGCCGGCTCTACGATTCCTTCGGCTTCACCCCGCTCGTCCTGGTCTCGACGGCGTTCACCGCGGCGGCCTGGCTGCTGGTCCCGCTCGTCAGGATCGACCGCATCGAGGCCAAGGCGAAGCAGGCCGAGCTGCCTGCCCTCTGATGCGGCTGGTTCGCCTGGGCCTGCTCGTCTGCGGCGCCGCGCTCTTCCTGTGGCTGCTCGCCACCATCGGCCCCGGCGCCGTCGTCCAAGCCTTCGCGGATCTGTCGTGGCGGCTCCTGATCATCCTCGTCTTCCCCTTCGGGCTCACCACGCTCCTCGACACGCTCGGGTGGCGCTACGCGTTTCGCCGCGACACGGTGCCGTTCAGGGCGCTGCTGGCCTCTCGCCTCGCGGGCGAGGCCTTCAACCTCACGACACCCACGGCCTCGATGGGCGGCGAGGCCGTCAAGGCCTGGCTCGTGAGACCGTGGGCGCCGCTCACCGAGGGCCTGCCGTCCGTGATCGTCGCCAAGACGACGATCACCATCGGGCAGGCGCTCTTCGTCGTGGTCGGGCTCGTCGCGGCCCACGCGGCCCTGCAGTCCGACTCCCTCGTCGTCCGCGGCATGGAGTGGCTGCTCGTGGTCCAGGTGGTGGCCGTAGGCGGCTTCGTGGCCGTCCAGGCCGGCGGAGCCCTCCGCGGCAGCACGCGGTGGCTCAAGAAGCTCGGGTGGCTCTCGGGCAGTCGCCTCGAATCGGTCACCCAGGTCAACGACGAGCTGGCCCACTTCTACCGCCGCGAGCCCAAGCGACTGGCGCTGTCGATCCTCTTCCACTTCCTGGCGTGGCTCATCGGCGCGCTCGAGCCCTGGCTCATCCTGCGCTGGATCGGGCTGCCGGTCTCGCTCGCCGAGGCCACCGCCATCGAGGCCTTCAGCAGCGGCATCCGCTTCGCGGCCTTCCTCGTGCCGGGCTACCTCGGCGCCCTCGAGGCGGGACACGTGGCGATCTTCGCCGCGCTCGGGCTGGGCGCGCCCGCGGGGCTGTCCTTCACGCTGATCCGCCGCGTGCGCGAAGCCGCGTGGACCGGACTCGGCTTCCTCGCCCTCGCGCCGCTCCGCGCTCAAGCTCCTCCCGCTTCCGAAAAGCCCTAGCCTGATCTCCCGGGGAACTAACCACTCGCGAGGCGGGCGGGACCGGACACCGCTACGACGGACGGCCGGCGAGGTGTTCGCTGATTACCCGCAGAGCAGCCTCGATCGCGCGCACGCCGATGGCGGGATCCATGCTCGGCTGGTCGAGCCCCGAGGCGGCGACCATCGCGGGCGAGAGCGGGACGTGCATGAAACCGACAAGCGCCCGGCTCGAAGCAGCGCTGACGGCGTGGAGCGTGGCGTAGAGAGTCTGGTTGCAGAGGTAGGTGCCGGCCGTGTTGGAGAGATACGCGGGGATGCCCTCCCGCGTGAGCGCCTCGAGGATGGCCCGCAGGGGCAGCGTTGCGAGATAGGCCGCCGGGCCGCCAGGCACGCAGGGCTCGCCGCTCGCCTGGTAGCCGGCATTGTCGGCCACCTCGTAGTCCATCACGTTCACGGCCACCCGCTCGAGCGCGATCCGCGCCCGCCCTACGGCCAGCCCCACATGCAGCACCGCCAGCGGATCGTGCTCGTGGAGAAGGCGCCGCGCCGCGAGCCCGGCCTCGACGTGGTGCACCGGCAGGATCGCGGCGCGGACGGGCAGGCCTCCGACCACGCGGCCGTCCACGGCCTTTGCGATCTCCTCAGACGGGTTGGACGGATGTCCGCCGAAGGGCTCGAAGCCCGTGACGAGGATCATGGCTCCTCCCGGTCCTCTCGCTCGACGATCTTCTTGGCCCTCTCGTAGCTCTTCTTGAGCCAGGACATCGTGCGCCCCGCGTCCCGCAGCTCCTTGACGCGGCAGATGACCCACCCCTGCCCGCCCAGGCGCGGGTGCGGCGCGAAGACGCCCGAATCCACCGCGCGGCGCTGGTCCTCCACCGTGAGCCGGATCCAGAGGTCGGTGTCCTTGGCCCGAAGCGGAAAGCACGCGAAGAGGCGCGGCCCCACGAAGTAGCCCCAGCGCCCGAACATGGGCGTGATCTTCACCCCGGGCCAGCCGCCGAGGATCTCGTTGAGCGCGCCGCCTGTCCCGGTGCCGCCTTTCTCGAGGCTGCGCCGCGTGCTGCGCCCCGCGCCGATCCCACGCACTCTTCGCGGAGGCGCTATGGCCAGACCTGTGTGTACGCGAAGCGCGCCCGCTCCGAGACCTTGCCGAACCATCGGTCGTAGTCTCGCCTGAGCGCCTTCATGTGGCCCGACTTCATCAGCGCGCGAAAGGTCTTCTCGTCCTGGACCTCGTAGACGGCCATGTAGCGGAACTTGTCCTCGCCCATGATGGCCTTGTAGCGCCGCGCGCTCACCGCCCCGGGGTAGCGCAGGAATTGCGGGCAGTGCTTGTAGTTGTACCAGCGGTTGAACGCGGCTTCCTTCTTCCGGGGGATGGTCGCCTTCACGATGAAGAGCACCGTGGCCATGGAGCCTCCTTTTCAGCCCTCGCCTCACCGCTCTCGCGCCTCCGGCGGCTCGGCAGCGTTTCGGCTCGAACTTCCTTGAGTTAGTGGTTCACCGCTTACCGCCCACGCCCAGGACCGAGAAGGCCCAGCCCCATCCGAAGACGAGCGGCGCGACGGCGCCGGCGCCGAAGCCCAGCAGGGAGCGCACGGCAAGCGCCGAGCCCAGTCGCTCAGGCCTCACCGTTTCGGTGATCCCGGTCGAGTATACCGACGAATCACCGAGGGCGGAAAGGCCATAGCGGCTGCCGATGGCGACGATGAGAAGCAGCGGCGCCGCCAGCATCCAGCCGAAGCTGAAGGAGCAGGCGGAGCTGACGAGCATCATCGCCGCAATCACGGCTGTGCGGCCCCAGCGGTCGGACAGCGCGCCGCCGACTGCCGAGGCAACGATGCCCATGACGTGGAAAAGGGCCGAGAGCCTCGCCCCGCCCGCGCCACCACGATGCCGCCGACCACGAGCGCGATCACGTAGCCCAGCGAGGAAGCGGCAAGGAACCAGCCCACCGCCCGCCCACGGCGCGCGGGCTCAAAGCGCTCCGCGAGCAGCATGATGCCCGGAGTGTAGATGCCCGAGACGGCGATGGCGACGGCGCCGAAGAGGAGCAGCACCGAAATGTGGCCCTGGGTAGGACGGGGATCAGCAGCGACACCGCCGCCGTCAGGCCCGCCGAGGCGATGAAGACCACGCGCGGGTTCATGTAGTCCGCGAGCGCGGATACCACGACGAGCGCGATGGCCCGGCCCAGACCGGTACCCCTGCCGGTGACCAGGGCAGCCCTGCCCTGGAAAGTCACGGAGAGTTCCCCGGTCTAGGGGAAGTGGTAGCGGGAGATGTGGACGTGGACGTTGTTGGCCGCGTCGGGCTTGAGCGTGATCTCGTTCGCCCCGTAGAACATCATGGCGTCCACCTTCTGTAGCCGCTGGACGAGCGGCGCCATCTCGGGCGCGACCATGGAGAGCGCCGCCATGCCGAGAGTGCCGCCCACCTCTGCCGCCGGCACCATCATCAGCGTCCCGCCGCCGGCCCAGCCGACCATGCTCCGCGGCCCATCGTTGACGGCGACCTCGGGCAGCCCGAAGAGCTGCTGGAAGGTCTTCCCCGTCTCCTGCGGATCGCGACAGCCGATGACGAGACGCTTGAAGCGGACGGGTGAGTCCGCGAGGGCATCATCATGCTGCGGCGTCGCGAGCTCGACCAGCACGCCGGCGCACGCCTGCGGGCTGAGGAAGACGATGCGCCCCGCCAGCCCCTGCCGCGGCGTCTGGTCGATCAGCGCCACGTTCTGGGCCTTGAGGGTGCCGAGGTCGGCGTCGACGTTCGGCGTCTCGAGGCAGACATGGTGCAGCCCTTCGCCGTGCTTGGCGAGGAAGCGCGCCACGCCCGTGTCCCCGCGCGTCGGCTCGAGCAGCTCGATCTCGCTGTCACCCGCGGCCAGGAGCGCGGCGCGCACGCCCTGGTCGGCGATGTCCGCCTCGCGGACGAGCGGGAGTCCCAAGGCGTCCCGCCAGAAGCGGCTGGCGCGCTCCAGGCTCTCGACCACGACGCCGACGTGATGGATCTTCTTGATCATGCGCTGAGTCATCCGCTGCCGGGCAGCCGGACGATGCGGCTCCGGCGGCGACGTACCAACCTAGCCGAGCCCCGGTGGAATTTCAAGCGTTTTCCCCCGCCCCACCCGTCATGCCGGCGCGAAGAACTTCTGGAACTCCGGCCAGGGCTGGGGCGACACCGCGCACAGGCGCGCGGCCTCGGCGACGTGCGCGGGTGTCTTCATGCCCACGAGCGCCGTGCCCACGCCGGGCGTGGAGCGCACGAACTGCAGCGCCCGCTGCGCGTCGGTGTCGAGGCCCGGAAGGAACCGGGCGATCTCCGCCGGCAGGTTCTTCGCGAGCTGGCCCTGGTAGATCGACGCGGAGCTCATGACGTAGACGTCGAGCCGGCGCGCCGACTCGAGCAGCGGGACGGGCTCGCGCCCGGCGCCCTGGTTGGCAAGCGTGAAGGCCTCGGTCATGGCGAGGTTGTACGGCAGCTGGACCACGCGGAACCGGTGCTCCAGCCCTCCGACCTCCTCGGCCAGCGCGACCAGATCCGGCAGCGAGAGGAAATCGCGTGCCGACTGCGGCTGGCGGTACCCGCTCCAGGTCGCCGTGCCATAGAGCCCGATCCTCCGGTCCCGGGCCGCGCCCTCGAGGAACTCGAAGGCCGCGCGGAGCCGGCGCGTCACCTCGCGCCGCGGCAGCTCGCCCAGCTGAGTCTCCGGGTTGTGGAGGTAGTAGATGTCGATGGTCTCGAGGTCGATGTTGACCCGGCTGCGCTCGATCTGGTCCTCCAGATAGCGCGGCGTCATGCAGTGGCAGCCGGCGACGAGATCGCCGGACCTCAGCAGCCCCGGCGGCGCGGGCCCGTCGAAGGGCAGAAAGCCGCCCTTAGTCGCGACCACGACGCCCTCGCGCGCCGCGCTGCCGGCGCGCACGAGGCGGCCGAGCGCCCGGCCGACGGCGCGCTCGCTCCGCTGGTGCCGATAGTTGACCGCGGAGTCGACGACATTGATC
>DASYVT010000023.1 GCA_035936835.1 Candidatus Methylomirabilota bacterium
CGATCCCGGTTGTGCGCTACCAGGTCGCCGCGCTGGGCCTGGCGGGCGGTACTCACGTGCGGAAGTCCCCCTACGATCCCCAGCTGCTTGACATCAAGTTCTTCGACTCGCGCGGACTCGAGGTGGCGCCGGACAAGGAAAAGGCTATGGAGCGCCTGTTCTTCATGGAGGACTTCGAGCGGGCGCCGATGGACGGCATCGGGACGCTGTCCTTTCCCCACGCGGGCACGGACAGGTACCGGGACGGCCTGCTCGGCTCAGTGGACCGCGACGTGGTCCGCCGGGCCGGCCTGCGGATGGTCCTCGACTACGCCTTCGGCTCCGCGTCGTCGATCTTTCCCTCCGTGCTCGGCGCGCTCGGGGTCGAGGTCATCTCGCTCAACGCCTACCTGGACGAGACGAAGATCTCCAAGACCGCGGAGGAGTTTCAGCGCTCGCTGCACCAGCTGTCCAACATCGTCCGCACGCTCGGGGCCGATCTCGGGGTGCTCCTCGACACTGGGGGCGAGAAAGTGTTCCTGGTCGATGAGAAGGGCGAGATCCTCGCGGGCGACCTGGCGCTGGCCTTAGTCGCGCTCCTCGTGATGCGCACGCGGCCGTCCGGCCGCATCGTGGTGCCGGTCACCGCATCGCGGGCGGTCGAGCGGATGGCCGAAGAGCACGGGTTCCAGGTCACGCGCTCCCGCGGGACCGCGCGGGCGCTGACCGAGGCCGCTTTGGCGCCCGACGTCGCCCTGGTGGGCGAAGAGCTGGGCGGGCTGATCTTCCCGAGCTTCCACCCGGCGTTCGACGGAATGTCGGCGGTCGTGCGGATCCTCGAGATGATGGCGCGGCTCGACGTGCGGCTGCATCCCCTTACGCGCGAAGTTCCCGAGACTTACGTCGCGCGGCTCGAAGTGCCGTGCCCGGACGAGCGGAAGGGCGCTGTGATGCGGCGGCTGATCGAGGCGACCAAGGGCGGCAGCGTCGAGCTGATCGAGGGTGTGCGCGTGAGCATGGGTGATGACTGGGTGGCGGCGATTCCGGACGCGGACCGAGCGACGTTCCATGTGGTGGCCGAGTCGGCCAATCGGGATCGTGCCCAGCGGCTGGCGGAAGAGTTCCGCGACCGCATCACTGGTTGGAGAAAGGAGCCTGCGTGAAGAAGGCGACCATGAAGAAGCCGAACCCCGGAGCCGTGCAGGAGTCGAGGAGCCGGGCTGGGGGTGCCGGGCAGGCGAAGGTCAAGGAGCGTATCGACGTGGCGCTGGTGGCCCGGGGTTTGTGCGACAGCCGCGAAAAAGCGGCCCGCCTGCTCCTGGCTGGCGCCGTCACGGTGGACGGAAAGCGCGTGGACAAGCCCGGCGTCCTGGTCGCCCCGAGCGCAGACCTGCGCGTGACCGCGCGGCCGAAGTTCGTGAGCCGGGGCGGCGACAAGCTCGTGCATGCCCTGGACGCCTTCGCCGTCTCGCCCAAGGGGCGGGTCTGTATCGACGTCGGCGCGTCCACGGGCGGCTTCACGCACTGCCTGCTCGAGGCCGGCGCCTCTCGCGTGTACGCGGTGGACGTGGGGCAGGGACAGCTCGACGCGTCCCTGCGGGCCGACGGACGCGTCGTGGTGATGGAAAAGACGAATGCCCGCCAGCTGCCCGCGGACGCGTTCCCGGACGCGCCGGGGCTCGCCACCCTCGACGTCTCCTTCATCTCCCTCGAGAAGGTCCTGCCGTCCGTGTTCGCGGTGCTGACGCCCGAGGGGGAGGCGGTGGCGCTGGTCAAGCCGCAGTTCGAGATCGGCAAGGGGCTGGTGGGCAAGGGCGGAGTGGTACGAGATGCCGCCCACCACCGGACGGTCGTCTCCCGTGTCGCCCGCTTCTGCGTCCTGCACGGTTGGCACGTGCGGGGCGTGACCGCGTCGCCGCTCAAGGGGCCCAAGGGCAACCGCGAGTTCTTCCTCCATCTCACGCGCGCGGGCCGCACCGCGCCCGACCTCGACGCGCTCATTGCCCGAGCGGCGGAATCCGCCGAACCCGCATGAAGCGGATCGGCGTCGTCGCCAAGACCGACCGGGCGGATGCCCGTGAGGTCGTAGAGCGACTGCTCGCCTGGTGCGCGGAGCGAGGGCTCCAGCCGGTCCTCGAGAAGGAGACGGCGGGGCTCTGCCCGGACAGCCAGGCGGCGACTGCGCGAAAGCCCGACCTGCCGGGCCAGGTGGACCTGCTGCTCGTGCTGGGCGGCGACGGCACGCTGCTCTCCATGGCTCGGCTCGTTGGCGACCTGAGCGTGCCCATACTCGGCGTGAATCTGGGCGGCTTGGGCTTTCTGACGGCCCTGACCAAGGAGGAGCTCTTCCCGGCTCTTGAGGCTTTTCTCGCGGGCGGGCTCGTGATCGAGGAGCGCGTGATGCTCGCCGCACAGGTGTGGCGCCACGGAGAGCGGCTCTCGGAGTACGTCGCGCTCAACGACGTGGTGATCACCAAGTCGGCGATGAGCCGCATCATCAACCTGGCGGTGTCGGTGGACGGGCAGTTCGCCACGGCCTACCGCGCCGACGGGCTCATCATCTCGACACCGACGGGCTCCACGGCCTATTGCCTTTCGGCGGGCGGCCCTATCGTCTTCCCGACCATGCCCGCGGTCGTGCTGACGCCGATCTGCTCGCACACGCTCACGAACCGTCCGATCGTGCTGCCCGCTGACCAGCGCATCGAGGTGACGCTCCAGTCCGACCAGGACGTGATGCTCACCATCGACGGGCAGGTCGGCTTCGCACTCAAGGAGGCCGACGTCGTGGCGGTCCACCAGGCGGTGGCGCGCATCCGGCTCCTCCGCTTCCCGCAGAAGCACTTCTTCTCGGTGTTGCGGACCAAGCTCAAGTGGGGAGAGCGCTAAGGTGGGAAGCCGGTGACGCCAGCCTGTGCCCCCGGGGATACGTCTTGAGCCCCCCCGGGGATACGTCTTGAGCCCGAAGTCCCCCGCGTCGTAGCATGGCGTCCGCGATGCTCCGCGAGCTCGCCATCCGGAACCTCGCCGTCCTGGAGGAAGCGCGTGTCGTCTTTGCGCCGGGGCTGAACGTCCTCACCGGCGAGACCGGGGCCGGCAAGTCTATCGTCATCGACGCCCTTCTCCTGGTCCGCGGCGCCCGCGCCCAGCCCGATCTCATCCGCACGGGCGCCGAGTCCGCCTCGGTGGAGGCCGTGTTCGATATCTCCGCCACGGGCCCGGTGGCGGCGGCGCTCGACGAGGCCGGGCACGCCGCCCCCGACGGCCAGCTCGTCGTCAAGCGGGAGCTCTCCCGATCCGGGCGGCATCGGGTGTTCGTCAACGACTCGGCCGCGACGGTTGCGCTCCTCGAGCGCCTCGGCGACCTCTTGGTGGAGATCCACGGCCAGCACGAACACCAGCGGCTCATGGAGCCCCTGCGCCAGCTCGACGTGCTGGACCGCTTCGCCGGGTGCGAGGAGACGCGGACGAAGCTGGCCGCGTTCTGGCGCCGATGGGAGACGGCGCGGACTGAGCTCGTCCGCATCCGCGACGACGCTCGCGAGGGGGCCCGCAAGCAGGAGCTCTACCGCTGGGAGATCTCCGAAATCGACGCGGGCCAGCTCCGCGAAGGCGAGGAGGACGAGCTCCGCGCGGAGCGCCGGCGGCTCCAGAACGCCGAGCGGATCTTCGCCGGCCTTCAGGAAGTCATGGGGCTCCTGCACGAGGACCCACAGGCGGCCGGCTCGGGAATCGGCCGCGCCGCCGCGTTGCTTCGGGAGCTTTCGCGCTTCGACCCCGACGTCGCCACGCCCATCGAGGCGCTCGAGGGGGCACAGGCCTATGTCGAGGACGCCGTAGCGCGGGCGCGCGGGCTCCGCGACCGTGCGGTCTTGGATCCGGACCGGCTGAGGCAGATCGACGAGCGCCTCGACGCCATAGGCAACGTCAAGCGCAAGTACGGCGAGACCGCGGCTGCCGTCGCCGCCTACCGGGAGGAGATCGCTCGGGCGCTCGACCGGATCGAGCGCCACGACGCCATCGCCGAGGAGATTGAGCGCGAGGTGGCGGAGGCGGCCACGAGCGCGGCGCGGGCGGCGGCGGTCCTGTCGGAGGCCAGGGTGGAAGCGGCGCAGCGACTCGAGCGGCTGATCCAACGCGAGCTGCGCTCCCTCGGCATGGAGCACGCGCGTTTCCGCTCGCCATTGAAGCGCGAGGTGGCTGGGGAGGGAGACCTCTCGAGCGGGCCGGGCGGCTGGCGCCTCGGTGTCCGGGGGGCGGAGACGGTCGAATTCCTTCTGTCGGCCAACCCTGGAGAGGAGCTGAAGCCGCTGGCGAAGGTCGTCTCGGGCGGCGAGCTGTCGCGGACCATGCTCGCGATCAAGACCATCCTCGCGGCGGCCGAGGATGTGCCGAGCATGGTCTTCGACGAGGTGGACGCCGGCATAGGCGGGCGCGTCGCCGACGCGGTGGGACAGAAGCTCCGTCAGACCGCCGCGGGGCGCCAGGTGCTGTGCGTGACGCACCTCGCCCCGATCGCCGCCTATGCCGAGCACCACCTGCTCGTGGAGAAGCGCGTGGCCAAGGCTGCCACGCGGACGACGGTGACTGCGCTGGATGCGGGCGGCCGTGTGGAAGAAGTCGCGCGGATGCTGGGCGGTGAGCACGTGACCGAGGCCTCGCGGCGGCACGCGCGTGAGCTCCTCCGGGCCGCTCGACCAGCCGGGTAGTGTAAGATACATCGTATGCTGAACGTCCTCGTTCGCGCGGTCTTCGGCACCAAGCACGAGCGCGATGCCAAGCGCATGCGTCCGGCGGTCGAGGCCATCAACGCGCTCGGCGGCGATCTCGAGCGTGTCCCGGACGCCGCCCTCCGGGCCAAGACCGACGAATTCCGCAAGCGGTTGGCCGACGGCGCGCAGGTGGACGATCTCTTGGTAGAGGTCTTCGCCGTGTGCCGCGAAGCCGCGCGGCGGACGGTCCGGATGCGGCACTTCGACGTCCAGCTCATGGGCGGGATGGTGCTGCACCAGGGCACGATCGCGGAGATGGCGACCGGTGAAGGCAAGACGCTCGTCGCGACGCTGCCGGCCTATCTGAACGCGCTGCCGGGGCTTGGCACGCACATCGTGACCGTCAACGACTACCTCGCGCGCCGCGATGCGCAGTGGATGGGCCCCATCTACCACGCGCTCGGGCTCGGCCTGGGTGTGATCCAGCACGAGGTGTCGTACCTCTTCGACCCGGCACACGTGTCACCCGACATCCGGCTGGCGGGACTCAGGCCCTGCACGCGCCGCGAGGCATACCACGCCGACATCACCTACGGCACCAACAACGAGTTCGGCTTCGACTACCTCCGCGACAACATGCGCTTCGGCCTCGAAGACATGGTCCAGCGCGAGCACCACTACGCCATCGTCGACGAGGTCGACTCCATCCTGATCGATGAGGCCCGGACCCCGCTCATCATCTCGGGCCCGGCCGAGGGCTCGACCGACCGCTACTACAAGATCGACCGAATCATCCCGAAGCTCACGCGCGCGGCGACGATCGTGGAGGGCAAGCTCTCCGAGATCGAGGCGCAGGCGCCGGGCGACTACATCGTGGACGAGAAGTCGCGGGCGGTGTCGCTGACCGAGCAGGGCATCTCGCACTGCGAGAGGCTCCTGAACGTCGACGACCTCTACGACCCCTCGCAGATGGACGCGCTCCACCACATCAGTCAGGCGCTCAAGGCTCATGCCCTCTTCAAGAAGGACGTGGACTACGTGGTCAAGGACGGGCAGGTCATCATCGTGGACGAGTTCACCGGGCGGCTGATGCCCGGACGCCGCTGGTCGGACGGCCTCCACCAGGCGGTCGAGGCCAAGGAAGGCGTCAAGATCGAGTCAGAAAATCAGACCCTTGCCACCATTACGCTCCAGAACTACTTCAGGATGTACGAGAAGCTCGCAGGGATGACCGGGACGGCGGCGACGGAGGCCGACGAGTTCGCCAAGATATACAAGCTCGACGTCACGGTCGTTCCGACCAACCGGCCTATGTCCCGCGTCAACTACCCGGACGTGGTCTACAAGACGGAGCGGGAGAAGTTCGACGCGGTCAGCGCGGAGATCGCCGCGTGCCACGAGAAGGGCCAGCCCGCGCTCGTCGGCACGGTCTCCATCGAGAAGTCCGAGCACCTCTCGCGGCTCTTGAAGAAGCGCGGCATCCCGCACCAGGTCCTCAACGCCAAGTACCACGAGCGGGAAGCCGAGATCATCGCGCAGGCCGGCCGCGAGAAGTCCGTCACGATCGCCACGAACATGGCGGGACGGGGCACCGACATCCTGCTGGGCGGCAACCCGGACTTCCTGGCCAAGGAGCTCCTGAGGAAGAAGGGACTCGACCCGGCGCTGGCGCTGCCTGAGGCCCGCCAGACCGCCTGGGAAGAAGCCAACAAGGTCACGCAGCCCGAGCATGAGCGCGTCGTGAAGCTCGGGGGGCTCCACATCATCGGTACGGAGCGTCACGAGTCCCGGCGAATCGACAACCAGCTGCGGGGCCGATCGGGGCGGCAGGGCGACCCGGGCTCCTCGCGCTTCTACCTGTCCCTCGAGGATGACCTGCTCCGGATCTTCGGCTCCGAGCGCATCCAGCGCATCATGGAGCGGCTGGGGATGGAGGAAGGCGAGCCCATCGAGCACAAGCTCGTCACGCGGGCCATCGGCACCGCTCAGAAGCGCGTCGAGACGCGCAACTTCGAGATCCGCAAGCATCTCCTCGAGTACGACGACGTGATGAACAAGCAGCGAGAGATCGTCTACGGCCTCCGCCGCGACATCCTCGAGGGCGAGAGCCAGGAGGACCGGATCCTCGAGTGGACGGGGGAGGTCGCGGAAGGCATCACCGAGCGGTTCGCGGCCCGCGACGTCCATGTTGACGACTGGGACCTACCCGGTCTCAACGAAGCGCTCTACCGCCAGTTCGACCTGCGCCTGGGCGGCGAGAAGACCGAGGGCGCGGTGGAAGCCGGGTCGGCCGAGGCTCTCAATGCGGCAGTCCAGGAGGCCGTGGAGGCGCTGTACCGGGAGCGCGAGCAGCAGGTGGGGCCTGAGCTCTTGCACCGGCTCGAGCGCTGGATCCTGCTGGGACTGCGCTGGGAGGACGGCGAGTTTCGCGGGATCGACCAGCTGTGGAAGGACCATCTGCTGAACATGGATCACTTGAAGGAGGGCATCGGGCTTCGCGGCTACGGCCAGCGTGACCCGCTGACCGAGTACAAGAAGGAAGCCTTCGACATGTTCCAGGAGATGATGGACCACCTGAAGGAGGTCGTGCTCGAGCAGCTCTTTAAAGTCCGGATCGGCAGCGCGGATCTTGCCCCCATGCCCGGCCCGGCGCCGGCCGCAGTCCGGGAGCCCAGGTGGCGCGAGATCCACGGCACCAACGGGGAAGCCGCGCCCAGTGAGCCCCGCATGCTGGCCGGGGCAAAGGTCGGGCGCAACGAGCCGTGTCCTTGCGGGTCGGGCAAGAAATACAAAAAGTGCTGCCTTCTCAAAGGTGTGTGACCTGCTCCGACGAGTAGCCTGCTCCGGGAGCCCCGCATCTAGTGCTCCGGTGGTCCTCAACCCCCTTCATATGGGGTTTTCCCTTGTGCGTCCGACCCTGGCCGTGTTATCTGTGAGTGCCGGAGTCCGGCAACCGTATGCGCCTCGAACAGATCGTCATACAGGGCTTCAAGTCCTTCGCCGAGAAGACGGAGGTCCCGGTCTTTCCCGGTGTGACGTGCATCGTCGGCCCAAACGGCTGCGGAAAGTCCAACGTCGCCGACGCAGTGAGGTGGGCGCTCGGCGAGCAGAGCCCGAAGATCCTGCGCGGTCATAAGATGGAGGATGTGATCTTCCACGGCTCCTCCTCGCGCAAGGCCGTGGGGCTGGCCGAAGTCGGCCTCGTCTTCAACAACGACGGCGGGCTCAACGTGCCGTGGAGCGAAGTCGGCGTGGCCCGCCGACTCTACCGAACCGGCGAGAGCGAGTACCTTCTCAACAAGGGTGTCTGCCGCCTCCGGGACATCCAGGACCTCTTCGCGGGAACCGGCGTCAACCCCAAGGCCTACGCTCTCATGGATCAGGACCGGCTCAACCACGTCCTGACGGCCAAGCCCTGGGAGCGGCGCATCTTTATCGAGGAAGCGGCCGGCGTCGCGCGCTACAAGCAGCAGCGGGCCGAGACCCAGGGCAAGCTCGACGCCACCCGCCAGAACCTGCAGCGCGTCCGCGACGTCATGGACGAGGTCAAGCGACAGGTCAGCTCCCTCGAGCGCCAAGCGAAGAAGGCCCAGCAGTACAAGGTGCTCCATCAGGAGAGGCAGGCCCTCGACCTGGCCATGCTGGCGGCCGACTACGCCGGGCTGACGGCTGCGCATGGGGCGCTGGTCCAGGAGGGCGCCAGGCTCCGCCGGGAGGAAGACGAGCGGCGGGTGGCCATCGCCCAGATCGAGGCCCGCGAGGCGACGCTGCGCGCTGCGATACAGGAGAGCGAGTACCGGCTGGCGGATCTCAGGCAGTCTGCGCAGAAGTTCCAGGGCGAGGTCGAGCGCCTGCTCGAGCGGCGCGAGCAGATGGGCGCGCAGATCCGTGAGATGGGGGAGGAGGAGCTGCGGCTCGGCGAGGAGATCCGCTCTCTCGCCGAGCGCCGAGCCGAAGTCGGCCTCAAGCGCGAGGACGTGATCCGAGCCCTGGGCGAGGCGCGGCAGCGCTTCGCCGGGCTGGACCGGCAGGTCAAGGAGCTCGAAGCCGATCTGGAGATGCGGCGGGCCGAGCTTGGCAGGCGCCGGGAGGCCGTCGAGGCGCTGCGCCTCGAGCAGATCCGCGTAGCCGGGGACCGCGCCGAGCTGACGCGTTCCGCGGGCGAGCTGCGGGAGCGCGGCGCCCAGCTCGAGCGTCGGCGCGAGCGGCTTGAAGCGGAGACGACGTCGGCTCGGGGCGAGGCCGACGCGCTGGCGGCGGCGCGGCGTCACCTGGAGCGGAGCTTCGAGCAGACAGGTGTCCAGCTCTCCCTGCTGACGGGGGAGAGGGAGCAGGTCGAGCAGGAGCTCGTCCGGCAGGGAGTCATGCGCGTTCAGGCGCAGGAGTCGCTGGCGGCGCTCCGGGTGACCATCGCCGCGAAGGAGTCCGCCCGCGAGGCGCTGGGTCGGCTCGAGCGCGAGCGCGAAGGCTACGGCGCCGGGGTGCGCTCGCTGTTCTCACCGCAGGCGGCTTCGTCCGTGGCCGGCGTGGTGGGCACGGTCGCGGACCTGCTCGAGGTCCCGCCGGGTCTCGAGCCGGCGGTTGAGGCGGTGCTCGGCGACCGCCTCCAGTGGGTGATTGTCGAGCGCTTCGAGCATGCGCGGGCGGCGCTGACCTATCTCGAGCGCGAAGGCGCGGGCGCGGCGACGCTCCTCGCCCTCGAGACGCTCGCTCCCGCACGCAGCGCCGGCGAAGGGCGCAGCGACGACAAGGACGTCACCTGGGCGGATCGCCTGGTCGGCGGGCCGCGGCCCGAGCTGGTCCGACACCTGCTTGGGGGCGTCGGAGTCGTCGGGCACCTCGACCTGGCCGAGGCCCTGTGGCGGCGCGACGGAGCCGTGGCGACGTATGTCACGCGGGCCGGCGAGGTGCTGGCCCCGACCGGGGCGCTGACGGGCGGTCGTCGACACAACGAACGGCAGGCCAATGACCATTCCCTTCTCGGAAGGAAGCGAGCGCTGCGCCAGCTGTCGGAGGAGTTGGGCGAGCTCGCCCTCCAGGCGGAGGAGGCCCAGCGGCGGTTCCATGCGCTGGACCGTGAGGTCGAATCGCTGCGGGGCCGCCAGGAGGTCTTGCAGGTCTCCGTCCACGCTCAGGAGACGGCCCGGCTGAGCGGCGAGAAGGATATCGAGGCCGCGCGCCGCGAAGCCGAGCGAGTGCTGCGCCATCTCGAAACACTCCAGGCCGAGGGACGCCAGCTCTCGGGCGAGGCGTCGACGGCGGCGCGCGAGATCGAGGCGCTGGAAGGGCGGCTGGCTGAGGTGGCGGCCCGCGAGACAGCCATCGAGCGGGAGATGACGGCGCTGCGGCAGAGCCTCGAGGCCGACCAGGCCGGCGAGGCGTCCATCGTGGTCGCCGCGACGTCCTGTCGTGTCGACCTCGCCACCGTTCTCGAGCGCGTCGAGGCGCTCGGACGCGAGATCGACAGTCTGAGCGAGCTTGAGCTCGAGTTTGGGGCGCGTCTCGAGGAAGCCGGGAGCCGGCGCGCCCAGATTCTCGACCGGCGCCAGGACCTGACGCGGGAGCAGGGCCGGACAGACGAGCGTGCGCGCGAAGTCGGGGCGGAGCGCGACCGCAAGGAGCGGGATGTCGCCGTGCTCGCGGAGGAGCACGGGCGACGGCTCGACCTGAGGCAGACGACGGAGAACGAGCTCCGCGAGGCGCAGCGGCGGCTCGACGGCTTGGTCTCGCGGATTCACGAGCTGGACCTGAAGGAGACGGAAGGGCGCGTCCGCCGGGAGGAGCTTCTCCAGGAGGCCGGGCGCCGCCACGCCGTCGACGGGGCGGAGACGCTGCTCGCCGCTCACGATCCGACTCGGGACATCGAAGCCGGTAAGATCCGCTACGAGGATCTCGGCGCCAAGCTCGAAGGGATGGGGCCCGTCAACCTCGTGGCGGACGACGAGTACCGGGAGCTCCAGGAGCGGCTCGAGTTCCTTCGAAGCCAGCACGACGACCTGGTGCAGTCCATGAAGGATCTCGATCGGGCGCTCCGCGGCATGACGCGGACGGCGCAGGAGCGCTTCCAGGAGGCCTTCGAGGAGATCAACCGGCATTTCGGTGAGATCTTCCAGCGGCTATTCGAAGGCGGACGGGCCGAGTTGCGCATGGTGCCGCCGGAGGAAGGCGAGGATGACCCGCTGGAGCTGGGCGTCGAGCTCATGGCCCAGCCGCGCGGCAAGCGGCTCCAGGCGGTGACTCTGATGTCGGGCGGGGAGCGGGCGCTCACCGGCCTCGCCCTCCTGTTCGCGATCTTCTACTACCGGCCGAGCCCATTCTGCGTGCTCGACGAGGTGGACGCCCCGCTCGACGACGCCAACATCCACCGGTTCATCAGGGTGTTGCGGGAGCTCTGCTCCCAGACCCAGTTCATCGTCATCACGCACAATCGCAAGACCATGGAAGCCGCCGACGTGCTCTACGGCGTCACCATGCAGGAGCCAGGGCTCTCCCGCCTCGTTTCCGTCAAGCTGACCGAAGCCTAACTCCGCCCCCGCTTTGACTCTTTGGCCGCCCAGGGCGTAGACTGCCCTGGAGGTGTCATGAGCTCTCTGGGAATTCGTCTGCGCGAGCTTCGCGAGGCCAAGGGTGTGTCGCTCGACAACATCGCGCGCTCCACTCGGGTCGGGCGAGGGCACCTCGAAGCCCTCGAGTCCGACAGGTTGGATGAGCTGCCTTCGCCGGTCTTCGTCAAAGGCTTCATCCGGGCATACTGCGAGTTCCTCGACGCCTCACCTGACGAGGCGCTGGGGCTGTACCGCGAGGCCGCCGGGAAGACCGTGAAGCCGGAGCGAGTCCAGAGCGCCACGCTGACGAAGCCGTCCCGCCGCGTCGGGCCGCTCATGGTCAGCCTCGTCCTCTTCATCGCACTCGGCGCGAGCCTGTTCGCGCTTCGAATGGGGCTCAAGAGCTCCCCGCGCCCGGCGCCGGCCGTGTCGGGGCCTGCGCGGGGCAACCCCGAGAGCGTAGCCTCGTCGACGCCCGCCCCCGCCACATCCTCGACCGCCGTGCGCGTACAGCCGGCGCCCGTTCCGGCGGGGGAGCCAAGGCCCGCAGGGCAACGGCTCCTGATTCGCGCCGTGGAGCCGACGTGGATACGGGTGCAGGTGGATGAGGGGCAGGTGACGAAGGAGCTTTTGCAGGCGGGCGCGGTCCGCGAATGGACAGCCGCGCGAAGGTTCGTCCTCACCGTGGGCAATGCGGGCGGCCTCGAGGTCGACCTCAACGGGCGACGGATTCCGGCGCTGGGAGCCAGGGGCGCGGTCATCCAGAGACTGGTGCTGCCGGCGGAAGCCCAGCGGGCGGGATCGTAGTGGGCTTCCTCGGCGCCTTGGCCGATCGCCTGAAGCAGGGGCTTGAGCGCTCGCGCCTGACGCTGAACCAGGGGCTCGACGGCCTGCTCTCGGCGGGCAGGGTTGTCGACGAGGTCATGCTTGAGAAGCTCGAGGAGGTGCTGGTCGCCTCCGACCTCGGGGTCCGTGAGGCGGCCGAGTTCGTGTCGCGCGTGCGGGCCGAGGCCAAGCGCACGGGGGCGCTGTCGGGACAGGACGTGCGCGCGCTCCTGCGAAGGTTTCTCGAGGAGGCCCTGGCGGGCGCGGCAGCGCCGCTCAACGTGGACGGAGCGCCGAGCGTCATCCTGATGCTGGGGGTCAACGGCGCGGGCAAGACCACAAGCACGGGCAAGCTTGCGGCGACGCTCCGCGCGTCGGGCAAGAGCGTCCTGCTTGCGGCAGCCGATACCTTCAGAGCGGCGGCGGTGGAGCAGCTCGAGGAGTGGGGGCGCCGGGCGGGCGCGGAGGTCATCCGTCAGGGCGCGGGCGCCGACCCAGCGGCCGTAGTCTTCGACGCCGTGAAGGCCGCGGCGGCCCGCGGCGTGGACGTGCTCCTCGTGGACACCGCCGGCCGCCTCCATACGAAATCGAACCTGATGGACGAGCTCGCCAAGCTCAAAAAGGTCGTAGCCCGGCAGCTGCCGGGGGCGCCGCACGAGTGCCTGATGGTGCTGGAGGCTTCGACCGGGCAGAACGCCTTGGCTCAGGCCAGGCTCTTCCACGAGGCGGTAGGGCTGACGGGGCTCGTGCTGACGAAGCTCGACGGCACGGCCAAGGGCGGCATCGTGGTGCGCATCTACCGCGAGCTGGGGGTGCCAATAAAACTCATAGGAGTAGGGGAACAGGTGGAGGACCTCCAGCCCTTCGATCCGAAGGCGTTCGTGGACAGCCTGATCTCCCCATGAAGACGGACGCCGCGCTCAGACCCGAAGACTTCCGTTGGATGGGGCGCGCTCTTGAGCTCGCCGGGCGCGGCGTGGGCATGACCTCTCCCAATCCCGTCGTGGGCGCCGTGCTCGTGGCGGCGGACCGCGCCGTCGGGGAGGGCTTCCACGCCCGAGCGGGCGCAGCCCACGCAGAGACGGAGGCGCTCGGACAGGCGGGCGCAGCGGCCCGCGGCGCGACGCTCTACGTCACGCTGGAGCCCTGCAACCACACGGGCCGGACGCCGCCGTGCGTGGAGGCGATCAGGGTTTCCGGTGTCAAGCGGGTCGTCGTGGCAACGCGCGATCCCAATCCCCGGGTATCGGGCGGTGGAGCCGCCGCGCTGTCCCGGGCCGGCGTCGAGGTGACGGTCGGCTGCCGCGAGGATGAGGCGATAGCCCTCAACCGCGTCTTTATCATCGCGGCTCGGCGCGGCCGGCCTCACGCCACCCTCAAGTGGGCCGCGACGCTGGACGGCGCGACCGCCGACGCTCGGCGAGCGTCCCGCTGGATCACCGGACCCGAGGCGCGGCTCGAGGCGCACCGCATGAGGAGCCGAGCGGATGCCATCGTCGTCGGGATAGGGACAGCCCTGGTCGACGATCCCGGTCTCGACGTGCGGCTGGGTCATCCCTGGCCACGCGAGCCCTTTCGGGTCGTCGTCGACAGCCGAGCGCGTCTCCCGGTGTCGGCACGTCTCATCGGAGCGGGCAAGCCCGAGCGCGCGCTCGTGGCAATCACGGACGCCGCCGACCCGGAGCGCCTCGGCAACCTCGAGACGCGAGGGGTCACGGTGCTCAGGTGCAAGTCGCACGAGGGTCATGTTGACGTGCGCGACCTCGTATCTCGGCTCGGTGCCCTCGACGTAGGCGGGATCCTCGTGGAGGGGGGCGGCACGCTTGCCTGGGCCTTCCTCGAGGCGGGGCTCGTGGACCGCGTCGTCGCCTTCACGGCTCCCAAGCTCCTCGGGGGCGCGTCTGCGCCCAGGGCTCTCGAGGGCACCGGCCTGCTCCTGCCGGAGGCGATTCGGCTCGAGGGAATCTGTGTCCGTCCTATCGGGACGGACTGGATGATGGAGGCGGATGTCGTGCACCAGGGCGTCAAGGCCTGATATGTTCACGGGCATCGTCGAAGAGACGGGCCGGGTGCTGCGCCGCACCGGCGCCCGGCTGGTGGTCAGCGCGGGCGCGACGCTCGACGCCACGCAGGTGGGCTCGAGCCTCGCGGTGAGCGGCGTCTGTCTGACGGCCGTGGAGCTGGGTGCCGACTCCGTCGGCTTCGACGTCGGGCCCGAGACCCTCGCCCGGAGCGCCCTCGGGGATCTCTCGCCCGGAGACGAGGTCAACCTCGAGCGCCCCATGCGGCTCGACGGCTTCGTAGGGGGGCACCTGGTCCTTGGACACGTGGACGGCGTCGGGGTCATCGAGGCGGTGGAGAGGGAGGGAGAGACGGCGCGGCTCAGAATAGAATGGCAGGACCCGGGGCTGGGCCCGCTTCTGATCCCGAAGGGCTCGGTTGCGGTGGACGGGGTCAGCCTAACTGTCGCGGTCCTGGGGGCGAAGGCTTTCGAGATCATGGTGATCCCGCATACACTGGAGCGGACGACGCTGGGCGGGCTGAAGGCTGGCCGGCGGGTCAACCTGGAAATGGACGTAATCGGGAAGTACGTGCTGCGCGCCCTGAGCTTGAGAGAGGAGCGACGGTGACGACCGAGAGTAGGCGGGAGTTCGCGAGCATCGAGGAGGCGGTGGGAGACATCCGCGCCGGGCGGATCATCGTGGTGGTCGACGACGAGGACCGGGAGAACGAAGGCGACTTCCTCATGGCGGCCGACAAGGCCACGCCCGAGGCCGTCAACTTCATGATCGTGCACGGGCGGGGCCTCATGTGCATGCCCATGCTGGGCGAGCGGCTCGAGGAGCTGCAGATCCCCATGATGGTCAACGACAACACCGCGCCGCTGGGGACCGCCTTTACGGTGAGCGTGGACGCGCGGCGCGGTGTCACCACCGGCATCTCGGCGTACGATCGCGCGGTCACCATCCGCACGCTCGTCAATCCCCTGTCGCGCCCCGACGATCTGACGCGCCCCGGGCACATCTTCCCGCTTCGGGCTATGCCGGGCGGGGTCCTGCGGCGGGCGGGGCACACGGAGGCGGCCATCGACCTGGCGCGGCTTGCCGGCAGCGCACCGGCCGGCGTCATCTGCGAGGTGCTCAACGACGAGGGCGGCATGGCGCGGGTGCAGGACCTGCTCTTCCTGGCGAAACGCCACGGGCTCAAGTGCATCACGATCAAGGACCTCATCGAGTACCGCATCCAGAAGGAGAAGCTCGTGCGGCGGGCGGCAACCACGCAGCTGCCGACCGAGTACGGAGATTTCACCTGCATCGCCTACGAGACCACGGTGGACGACCGCCTCCCGCTGGCCCTCGTCATGGGCGACGTGTGCAGCGACGACCCCGTGCTGGTGCGTGTCCACTCGGAGTGCCTGACGGCCGACGTGTTCGGCTCGCGCCGCTGCGACTGCGGCTCGCAGCTGCACAAGGCCTTGGCCATCATCGAGCGCGAAGGGCGCGGCATCCTCCTGTACATGCGTCAGGAGGGGCGGGGGATCGGGCTCTTGAACAAGCTGCGCGCGTACGAGCTCCAGGACCAGGGTAAGGACACCGTCGAGGCCAACCACGTCTTGGGCTTCCAGGCCGACTTGCGCCACTACGGCATCGGCGCGCAGATCCTCGTCGATCTCGGCGCGAAACGCCTGCGCATCCTCACGAACAACCCGAAGAAGATCGTCGGGATCGAGGGCTACGGGCTGCAGGTGGTCGAGCGCGTGCCGATCGAGATTCCGCCCACCGAGAGCAACAAGCGCTACCTGATGACCAAGCGCGAGAAGATGGGCCACCTCTTCTCTTCGCTGCCTGATTGAGATGGCCGGAGCCGCCCCCGAGAGGAACCCGAACAAAACATCCAGGCACGGCGCCCGCCGAGCGCCCACGGGTCGCTTCGCCGTCGTGGCGGCGCGATTCAACGAGTCGATCTCGAAGAAGCTCGCCGACGGAGCCGTCTGCGCGCTCGAGGCCGGCGGCGTGGCCGGCGAATGCGTCGAGGTCCACTGGGTGCCCGGCGCGTTCGAGCTTCCGCAGGCGGCCATGGCGCTCGCGCGGACGGGCTGGTATGCCGGCATCGTCTGCGTCGGTGTGGTGATCCGGGGCGAGACCCCGCACTTCGATTACATCGCGGGCGAGGCCGCCCACGGGCTGTCGAGGGTCGCGCTCGAGACCGGGGTGCCGGTGAGCTTCGGTGTGATCACCGCGCTGACGGAAGCGCAGGCGTGGGAGCGCGCCGGAGGCGCCGTCGGCCACCGCGGCGAGGAGGCGGCACGGGCGGCGCTCGAGATGGCGGGCTGGATGCGGGGGCTCAAGGCCGGCCGCGCTCGCCCGCGCCGGCGCTGATGGGCAAGCGCCGCAAGGCCCGCGAGCTGGCGTTGCAACTGCTCTACCAACTCGATGTCCAGGGCGAGGGCTCGCCAGGGCCCCACCTCGACGAGTTCTGGACGCGCCACCCCGTGGACGTCGAGGTGCGCGAGTTTGCCGAAGCCCTGGTGCGCGGGACCAAGCTCCACGAGGCGAAGATCGACGAGCTGATCTCCCAGTACGCGCAACACTGGGAGCTCGAGCGGATGGCGGTGGTGGACCGGAACATCCTCCGCGAGGGCATCTTCGAGATCCTGTGGGCCGGCGACGTGCCTCCGAAAGTCGCAATCAACGAGGCGCTCGAGGTGGCCAAGAAGTTCAGCACGCAGGAGTCGAGCCGCTTCATCAACGGGATCCTCGACCGCGTCCACAAAGAGCTGCGGCCCTCCGGCTGAGGCCTGCGTGCGATACGCGGTCCTCTCCGACGTGCACGGCAACCTGGAAGCTCTGTCGGCCGTGCTGGCCGACGCGGCTTCCGAGGGAGCCCTCGGAATTCTGTGCCTGGGAGACGCGGTCGGGTACGGCGCTGATCCCGCTCCCTGCATCGAGCTGTTGGGCGAGCGCTCCACGCGGATGGTCGCGGGCAACCACGAGCACGGCGCGTTGGGCTTGCTGGACGTCCGCTGGTTCAACGCAGCAGCACGTGCGGCGGCGCTCTGGACTCGCGACCGCCTGGGCGCGGACCACCAGAGTTTTCTCTCCGCGCTCCCCCTCGCATCGACGCTCGGCGAGGCGACCTGCGTCCACGCGAGCCCGCGGCGCCCGGAGGAGTGGGACTATCTCCTCTCGGCGGAGGACGGGTTCCAGGCGTTCGGCGACTTCGCGACGCGTCTGTGCTTCGTCGGGCACTCGCATCGACCGGGCGTCTGGTCGCTGGGCTCGAGCGGGCCGGAGTACGAGGACTTGGCCGGCCCGGCCTTCCATGATCGCCGCATCCCCTTCCACGACGGGCGGCGGTACATCATCAACGTAGGCAGTGTCGGGCAGCCCCGCGACCGCGATCCGCGGGCCGCGTACGTCCTATGGGACGAGGACGAGCGAAGCGTCACGCTTCGGCGCGTGATGTACGATCACAAGACGGCGGCGGCCAAGATCCTCCGAGCCGGGCTCCCGCGCGCGCTGGCCGATCGCCTCGCGCACGGGGTGTAGCCCGCTGCCTCTCCCCGGCCGCACGGCGACACGCAGGGCTGTCCTCACGTTGTCGGGGGTCGCCGGGGCCCTGGCATTCCCGACGACGGACTGGTCGATGCTGGCCTGGGTCTGGCTGGTGCCCGCCTTTCTCTGCGCTCTCGAGCGTTCGCCCAGAGAGGCCCTCGCCGACGGATGGCTGGCCGGCACGGCATTCTTTGTCGTGCTCCTTCGCTGGCTCGACCACACCTTCCAGAACTACAGCGCCATCCCGTGGCCGGTGACGTGGCTTCCGATCCTCGCGCTGGCGGCCTACTGCGGTCTGTATACGGGGCTCGTGTGCGCCGCCATCGGGCGCCTGCGCGGCCGTCTCGGCGACGGCTGGGCGCTCGCAGTGGCGCCCGCGCTCTGGGTGGCGGGAGAGTGGATCCGCGACTGGCTCATGGGCGGGTTTCCGTGGGGCCTGCTGGGCTACTCTCAGCACCTGGCGCTCCCGGTGATTCAGATCGCCGAGATCGGCGGTGTCTACCTCGTGTCGATGCTTCTCGTAGCCGTGAACGCCGCCATCGCGGGGCTCTGTGTTCTCGGCAGGCGTCGGGCGGCTCCGGGCCTCGCGTCGGTCGCCCTCCTGCTGATGGGTTCGCTTGCCTTCGGCTGGTGGACTCTCTCGCACGAGTTCGGCCCTGCTGCCGACCGCGCGCTGCGCTTCGTCGAGATCGCCGTGATCCAACCCTCCGTCGAGCAGAGCCAGAAGTGGGACCCCGCGTACCAGGCACAGACTCTCGACCTCTACGAGAGCCTGACGCGCCAGGCAGCCATGACGAAACCGGCCGTCATCCTCTGGCCGGAGACCGCCGCGCCTATCTTCCTTCGCGGCGATCCCGCCCTGCTCAAAAGGCTCGTGGCGCTGTCCCGGGAGATTGAAGTGCCGGTGCTGGTCGGCTCCATCGACCAGCTGACGGGCCCACGGGATCAGTTTCTGAACAGCGCTTTTCTACTGGGAGATCAGGGGATTACGGCCAAGTATGATAAGATTCACCTCGTACCGTTCGGCGAGTATGTACCCCTTGCCGGGATCTTCGGCTTTGTCAGACAGTGGGCGGAGTTCATCTCTGATTTCGCGGCCGGCAGCCGCCAGACGGTGTTCCCGCTGCCCGGGGCGCCATTCGGCACCGTGATCTGTTACGAGGTGATTTTCCCCGGTCTGTTCAGGGGCTTCGTGGTTGGAGGCGCGAGCTTCATGGCCAACATCACCAACGATGCGTGGTTCGGACGGACGAGCGGCCCTTGGCAGCACCTGGGCATGCTTGCGCTCCGCGCTGTCGAGAACCGAGTGGCCATTGCCCGGGCGGCAAACACGGGCATCTCGGGATTCCTGGGCCCGGACGGACGCGTGGGGCGGACGCTGCCGCTCTTGGAGCGCGGCTTCCTCTCCGCCCGGATCCCGCTCCGGTCGCGAACGACCCTGTACACGCGGTTCGGTGACTGGCTCGTCTACCTGTGCCTTGGGTTGTCCGCCGCGGCGTGGGCCGCCGCGGCCATCAGGAAGCCTGCGGCGCTAGGCAGGAAGCCTTCGGCGACATGTTAGGCGACCTGAAGCGCGACCTCGCCGAGGTCGGGAAGCGCGTGCTGGACCTTCGGGGGCACCTTTGACCTGGAGGCGAAAGAGACGCGCATCGCAGTGATCGACCAGGAGATGTCCGCCCCGGCCTTCTGGGAAGACAGCCGCAAGGCTCAGGCGCTCGTGCAGGAGCGCGCGGATCTGGCCAGGACGGTTGGACGCTTCAAGGATCTCGCGGGTCAGGCCGAGGATCTCCGCATGCTCTGGGAGATGGCGACCGAGGCGGGGGACGAAGGCGAGACCGCCGGTCTCGAGCAGGCGCTCTTCGCCCTCAGGAAGGATCTCGAAGCTTTCTCCGTCAAGATCGTGCTCTCTGGGCCCCAGGATCGGAAGAACGTCGTCCTCTCGATACATCCGGGCGCGGGCGGCACCGAATCCCAGGACTGGGCGCAGATGCTCATGCGCATGTACTTGAGATGGGCCGAGCGCACGGGGTTCAAGGCCGAAGTCGTGGATCTGCTGCCGGGCGAAGAGGCGGGCATCAAGTCCGCGACCATCGAGATCACGGGCGAATACGCGTACGGATACCTGAAAAGCGAGATCGGCGTGCATCGGCTCATCCGAATTTCGCCCTTCGACGCCTCGAAGCGTCGCCATACGTCCTTCGCCTCGGTGTCGGTCATCCCCGAGGTGGAAGACGTCGAGGTCGTCGTGAAGGACGAGGAGATCCGCGTGGACGTCTACCGCTCCTCGGGCCCGGGCGGGCAGGGAGTCAACACCGCCGACTCGGCCGTCCGGATCACGCACCTGCCGACGGGCATCGTGGTCGCCTGCCAGAACGAGCGCTCCCAGCTTCGCAACCGCGACACGGCGATGCGCGTCCTCAAGGCGAGGCTGTACCAGGTCTACGAGAAGAAGCAGCGCGAGGAGCTGGCGGCGCTGACGGGCGAGAAGAAGGACGTCGCCTTCGGCAGCCAGATCCGGACCTACACCTTCCACCCCTACCAGATCATCAAGGACCACAGGACCGGGGTCGAGATCGGCAAGGTCGACGCCGTCATGGACGGCGAGATCGACCCCTTCATCGAGGCGTATCTCGCCTCGGGAAAGTCGGGCTAGCGTGGCCGCCGCGCAGCCAGAGGGACCCCTGCCCGAGGCGCCCCAGCCGGAGACACCCAAGCCGGAGACACCCAAGCCGGAGACAAATGACCTCATTCGGCGGCGCCTCGAGAAGCTGGAGGCGCTTCGCGCCGGCGGGATCGACCCGTTCGGGCAGCGTTTCGCGGTCACGCACTGGGCAGGCGAGCTCGGGCGCCGCTTTCACGCCGCGGGTGACGACCTGCTCAAGCAGGCCGGCCCCGTGGTCGTCGCCGGGCGGGTGGTCGCGCTCAGGCACCACGGGAAGACCTGCTTCGCGCACCTGCGCGACCAGTCCGGGCAGATACAGCTCTACGCCCGGGTGGACGGGCTCGGGGAGCGCTACGCGCTGTTCACCAACCTCGACGTCGGCGACTTCATCGGTGTGACAGGGGAGCTCTTCCGAACGCGCACTGGCGAGTTGACCGTCGCCGTCCGGAGCTTCGAGTTCCTCGCCAAGTCGCTCCGGCCGCTGCCGGAGAAATGGCACGGGCTCAAGGACGTCGAGACCCGGTACCGGCGCCGCTACGTCGACCTCGTGATGAACCCCCAGGTCCGCGAGGTCTTCGTGATCAAGAGCCGGCTGATCCGCGAGATGCGCGCCTTTCTGGACGCGCGTGGCTTCCTCGAGGTCGAGACCCCGATGATGCAACCCATTCCCGGCGGAGCGGCGGCCAAGCCCTTCGTGACGCACCACAACGCGTTGGACATGGCGCTCTACCTGCGCATCGCCCCCGAGCTGTATCTCAAGCGCCTGGTTGTCGGCGGGCTCGACCGCGTCTACGAGATCAACCGGAGCTTCCGCAACGAGGGGATCTCGACGCAGCACAACCCCGAGTTCACGATGCTGGAGTTCTACCAGGCCTACGCGGACTATGAGGACCTCATGAGCTTGACGGAGGAGATGCTCGCGCATCTCGGGCGGGAGGTCCTCGGAGCGACCACGCTCCGGTACCAGGGCGAAGAGGTGAGTCTCGCGGGCCCGTGGCCGCGCCTGCCGTTCTTCGATGCGATCTCCCGGGCCATCGGCGCCGCCGTCGGCCCGGAGACCCCTGAGGCCGCCTTGCGGAAGGCGGCGGTGGCGGCGGGCGTGCCGGAGCCCAAGGCGGGGGCGGGCGCCGTCGGCCTGTGGAAGGACGTCTTCGACACGCTCGTCGAGCAGACCCTGGTCCAGCCGACCTTCATCACCGACTTCCCCATCGAGCTCTCGCCGCTGTCCAAGCGCAAGACCGGCAACCCGCGGTTGGTGGACCGCTTCGAGCTGTTCATCTGCCGGCGGGAGATCGCCAACGCCTACTCGGAGCTCAACGACCCGGTAGACCAGCGCCGCCGCTTCGAGGAGCAGGCACGCGAGCGCGAGCGCGGCGATGAGGAAGCGCACTGGATGGATGAGGACTTCGTCCGCGCCCTCGAGTACGGCATGCCGCCGACGGCAGGCGAGGGGATCGGCATCGACCGGCTGGCCATGCTCTTCACCGACTCGCCGTCGATCCGCGACGTGATCCTGTTCCCCCACCTGCGCCCCGAGCGCGGCCAGGCTGGCCAGCCCGCGCCCGACGATGAAGAGGGCGAGGGCTGATGCCCGGCCGAGGCCTCCCCTTCGAGCTGTTCCTGGCGCTCCGCTATCTCCGCGCGCGCGGACAGCGCGCCAACTTCTCGCTCTTCGTCTGGATCGGCGTGGGAGGCGTCTTCCTGGGCGTCAGCGCCCTCATCGTGGTGCTGGCCGTGATGACCGGGTTCCAGGACGGCATCAAGGACAGGATCATCGCAGCGAACCCTCACATCCTGGTCGTCGAGCGGGGCGGTCGCGGGGTCGCCGGGGCCTCGGAGGTCGCCTCGCGGGTGCGATCCATACGCGGGGTGCTCTCGGCCACGCCTTTCGTGGTCCAGCAGGCGCTGTTCACCAGCCAAGGCCGCGGCGCCACGGGCGGGCTCCTGCGGGGCGTCGATCTCGCGTCGCCGACCGTCCGGGCGCAGCTCGCGGGCGAGGTCAAGACTGGAAGCCTCGACCCGCTGCTGCGGGTATCGGGGGAGCCCGCCCTCCTGCTGGGACGAGAGCTCGCGAGGACGCTCGGCGTTGTTCCCGGCGATCACCTAACGCTCATCTCGCCCGAGAGCGCCATGACGGGGGTCGGCCTCGTTCCCAAGATGCGGCGATTCGAGGTGGCGGGTTATGTCGAGGTGGGGCTGTACGAGTACGACGCCTCATTGGCCTACACCGGGATCGCGGCTGCCCAGGAGTTCGCAGGGCTCGGCGACCGGGTCTCCGGGGTCGAGGTGAAGCTCGACGACCCCTTCGATGCCAAGAAGATCGGCCGGCGAATCGCCGCGGTCGTCGGGCCCGGGCTCTGGATCCGCGATTGGATGGGGATGAACCGCAACCTCTTCGCGGCGCTCCAGCTCGAGAAGCTGGCGCTCTTCGTCATCGTCACGATCATCGTGCTGGTCGCGGGCTTCGCGATCATCGGCCACCTGATCCTGCTCGTGGCGGAGAAGCGCAAGGAGATCGGCATCCTCAAGGCCATGGGCGCGAGCGCGGGAAGCATCGGGAGCGTCTTCCTGGCGGCCGGGATGGCGATCGGCCTCGTCGGCACGGTGGCCGGCAGTCTCTTCGGCCTGGCGTTGATCTGGGTCCAGAACACATACAAGATCATCCGGCTGGCCGGTGACGTGTACCAGATCGACCACCTTCCCATGAAGCTGACCGGGCTCGACTTCGCCCTCGTCACGAGCGCGACGCTGCTGATCTCGTTCCTGGCGACGCTGTCCCCGGCGCGCCGGGCCGCTCGGCTGGACCCTATCGAGGTGCTCCGGTATGAGTGAGGCGCTGGTCGCGGCGCGCGAGCTTGAGCGGGAGTACCGGGTCGGCCCCGAGACCGTGCGTGTGCTGCGGGGCGTGAGCCTGTCCGTCAACGCGGGGGAGAGCGTCGCCCTGATCGGCGCCTCGGGGGTCGGGAAATCGACGCTGCTCCATCTCCTGGGCGGGCTCGATCGCCCTACGGTCGGGCAGGTGCTCTTCGCGGGCGAGGACATGTACGCCCGCTCGGAGGGCGCGCTGGCCCGGCTCCGGCGCACCGAGATCGCGTTCATCTTCCAGTTCTACAATCTCTTGGGCGAGATGACCGCGCTCGAGAACGCGATGATGCCGGCCTTGCTCCAACGCCTGCCGGCCGCCCAGGCCCGGGAGCGCGGAGCCGCTGCTCTGCACGAGGTCGGGTTGGGCGACAGGCTCGGCCACCGCCCGGGCGAGCTGTCGGGCGGGGAGCAGCAGCGGGTCGCCATCGCCCGCGCGCTCGTCGCCCAGCCCCGACTGGTCCTGGCCGACGAGCCCACGGGCAACCTCGACCCCAAGACCAGCGAGGTGATCTGGGATCTCTTCCTGAGACTGCAGGCGGAACGGGGCCTGGCCTTCGTCATAGCGACCCACAACCACGATCTGGCTCGCAAGGCCGACCGCGGATACCGGCTGCTGGAGGGGCGGGCGGTCGCCTGGAGCTGAGGGTCGCGGAGGCCCTTTCCGGCCTCTCATCGAATTCGCGCACTTAGATCTCACCAAAGGGGCCCGAAGGAAGAAAATGCTAGGCCGACCGAGGACTTGGGAGGTATACTTTGCCCAGGTCAGGGTCGGGCTCAGGGGCGGTTCTAACCCTTAGAGAGCAGTGCTAACCCTTAGGGGGCAGTGCTAACCCGAAGTTGCGAGGGCTCCAAGTGTTCGAGAGATTTACGGAGAGAGCGCGGCGGGTCATCATCCTGGCGAGAGAAGAGGCGGGCCGCTTCCGCCATGATTTCGTCGGGACCGAGCACATCCTCCTGGGGCTCATCCGGGACGGCGAAGGGATCGCGACGGCCGTCCTCCAGCGCCTCGGCCTCAGGCTCGAGACGGTCAAGGCCGAGGTGGAGCGGGCGCTGGCCGGCTTCCCGAAGACCCTGACATTCGGCGAGGTGCCTTTCACGCCTCAGGCCAAGCGGGTCCTCGAGCTCAGCATCGAGGAAGCCCGCCAGCTCGGGCACAACTACATCGGCACCGAGCACCTCCTCCTGGGGCTCATGAAGGAGGGGCAGTCCATCGCGGCGAAGATCCTCGAATCCCTCGGTGCGCGCCTCGACGAGGTTCGCCAGGAGACGCTTGCGCTCTTGGGAGACCAGTACTACCCGCGTCCCAAGAAGCGCTCGCAGACACCGGTGCTCGACGAGTTCGCCCGCGATCTGACGCAGTTGGCCCGCGAGAGCAAGCTCGACCCGGTCATCGGGCGGGAGACGGAGATCGAGCGCGTCATCCAGATCCTCGCCCGGAGGACCAAGAACAACCCGGTCCTCATCGGGGAGCCCGGCGTCGGCAAAACGGCCATCGTCGAGGGGCTCGCCCAGCGCATCGTGGGCCACGAGGTGCCCGACGTGCTGGCGCAGAAGCGGCTCCTGCAGCTCGACCTGGGCGCCCTTGTAGCCGGCACGAAGTACCGCGGGCAGTTCGAGGAGCGGCTGAAGGCCGTCATGAAGGAGATCCGCCAGTCGGAGAATGTGGTGCTCTTCCTCGACGAGCTCCACACGCTGATCGGGGCGGGCGCCGCGGAAGGCGCGATCGACGCGTCGAACATGCTCAAGCCGGCGCTGTCGCGAGGCGAGATCCAGACCATCGGCGCGACGACGCTGGATGAGTACCGCAAGTACATCGAGAAGGACGGCGCGCTCGAGCGCCGCTTCCAGCCCGTTATCGTCCGCGCCCCCTCTGTGCCCGAGTCCGTGGAGATCATCAAGGGGCTGCGCCACAAGTACGAGGCGCATCATCGCGTAAAGATTACCGATGAGGCGATCGATGCGGCTGTGAAGCTCGCCGACCGCTACATCACGGACCGGCAGCTGCCTGACAAGGCCATCGACGTCATCGACGAGGCCTCCTCGCGCACCAGGCTGATGGCGCTGACCCCTCCGCCCGAGATCAAGGAGATCGGCAAGGAGGTCGAGCGCGTCGTCCGCGAGAAGGACATGTACCTGGAGGCCCAGGAGTTCGAGAAGGCCGCGTCTCTCCGGGAGAAAGAGAAGCTGCTCCGCGCGCGGGACGAGGAGATGAAGCGCGAGTGGGACAAGCGCAAGGGCAAGGGGCCCCAGACGGTCAGCGAGGAGGATATCGAGTACATCGTCTCACGCTGGACGGGCATCCCGCTGTCCAAGCTCGAGGAGAAGGAGTCTGCGAAGCTCGCCCGGATGGAAGACGCGCTCCACGGGCGCATCATCGGTCAGGAAGACGCGGTCGTCGCGGTGTCCCGCGCGATCCGCAGGTCGCGGGCAGGACTCAAGGACAGCCGGCGGCCCGTGGGATCCTTCGTGTTCCTCGGTCCGACGGGTGTGGGCAAGACGGAGCTGGCCCGGGCGCTGGCGGAGTACCTCTTCGGCGACGAAAACGCGCTCATCCGAGTGGACATGTCCGAGTACATGGAGAAGTTTTCCGTTTCGCGCCTGCTGGGGGCGCCTCCCGGCTACGTAGGCTACGAAGAGGGCGGTTACCTCACGGAGAAGGTGCGGCGCCGCCCGTATTCGGTCGTGCTCTTCGACGAAATCGAAAAAGCCCACCCGGATATCTTCAACATGCTGCTCCAGGTACTGGACGACGGGCGCCTGACCGATTCGGTGGGCCACGTGGTGGATTTCAAGAACACCATCCTGATCATGACGTCGAACCTGGGGACCAGCTTCATCGGCAAGCGGTCGGCCCCGGGCTTCCTGGCCGAAGGGGACGAGACGAGCTACGAGCGCATGAAAGAGAAGGTGCTGGACGAGTTGAAGCGCGCGTTCCGGCCGGAGTTCATCAACCGGATCGACGACATCATCGTGTTCCACGCGCTGTCCCGGGAGCACATCACTGCGATCGTGCAGCTCATGGTCGATCGCATCAACAAGCAGCTGTCGGACAAGGGCATCCAGCTCGAGCCCACCGGGGCTGCGCTGGACCTGCTCGTCCAGAGGGGATACGACCCGACTTACGGGGCGCGCCAGCTGAGGCGGACGATCCAAAAGTACGTCGAGGATCCGCTCGCCGAGGCGATCGTGCGCGGGCAGTTCGGGGACGGCGCGCGGATCGAGGTGGATGTCGAGGCGGGTAATTTCACCTTCCGCGAGATTCAGATCGCCGAGCCGAGGCTCGCGCTGGCGGAACGTTAGAGCGACACGTCCGAGACTGGACGGCCGACGAGCCATGACCGCGCGGGGGAGGCCTGCTCTCGCAATTTTTTTTGCCCTGACCCTGTCTTGGGTCGGCGGGGCGATTGTCCGCCCCGCGCTCGGGCAACCCCCCTCCGCGCCCCCTCCGGGCGCGCAGATCATCCTCAAAGACCTCGCAGTCCAGGGTAACCGCCGCGTCCAGGAAGCAGTCATCCTGGGCCGCGTCTCCGCCAAGGTCGGCGGCCCCTTCGTCCCGGCGCGACTCGCGGAGGATATTCGGTCGGTCTTCTCACTCGGCTTCTTCGATGATGTGCAGGCCAAGGTCGAAGACTTCGAGGGCGGTGTCAAGCTGGTCTTCGTGGTTACCGAGCGTCCCTTCGTCCGCGACATCACGTTCGGCGGCAACAAGCGCCTCGATGCCGCAACCCTCCAGGAGAAGATCGACTTCAAGCTCGGCGCCGTGTACAACCCCGTCGAGGTGACACGGGCCGCCGAGAAGCTGAAGGAAGCCTACGAGGAGGAGGGCTACTTCGAGGTCGGCGTGACGCCCGAGGTCGACCGGCTGCCCGACGGGGACGTCAGCGTGACGTTCCGCGTCGCCGAGGGCCGAAAGATGACGATCGACAAGATCGTCATTGAGGGCGCGCAGGGCCTGAAGCCGGAGAAGATCAAGAGCATCATGCTGACCCAAGAACGGGAATTCTACATCCTGCGGGGCACGGTCCAGCGGCAGAAGCTCGACCAGGACACCGAGCGCGTCGTCACGTTCTACAACGACAACGGCTACATCCAGGCGCGGGTGGAGACGGTCGACACCCAGGTGGACCGCGCGACCGCGCGGGTCACGATCAGGATCGTGGTGGCCGAAGGGCCGCAGTTCAAGGTCGGCGGCATCGATATCACCGGCAACAAGGTGCTGCCCCTCGAGGAGCTGCGCCGGCGCGTCCTGCTCAAGCCCGATGACATCTATTCCCGGACCAAGCTGCAGGAGACCGTCAAGGGTATCGGGGACGTCTACGGGACTATCGGGCGGACCGCGGCAGACATCGTTCCCCAAATCGCGCTCGACGTGCCGAACCGGAAGGTCAACATCACGCTCGAAGTCAGCGAGGGCCCCGAGGTCTTTATTGAGCGGATCAACATTTCAGGGAACACGCGGAGCCAGGAGAAGATCCTTCGCCGTGAGCTCCCGATGGCGGAGGGCGACCTCTTCACCACGCAGAAGCTCGCCCGAGCAAAGCAGAAGCTGGTCAACCTCACCTACTTCGAGAAGGTGGAGACCAAGACCCTGCCGGGCTCGACCAAGGACAAGATCGTCGTCAATATCGACGTGACGGAGAAGCCCACGGGCCTCTTCTCGATCGGCGGCGGTTACAGCTCGCAGGACGGCGCGTTGGGTACGGTCGACCTGTCCCAGAACAACTTCCTCGGGAAGGGCTACCAGCTCTTCCTCCGCCTGCGCGGCGGCACGCAAACGCAGCAGGGCACGATCGGGTTCACGGACCCGTGGTTCCTGGACCGGCCGCTGGCGGCGGGGTTCGACCTCTTCAACAACCGGCGGGTGTACCAGGACTACACGGTCAACTCGCTCGGCGGCGACGTGCGCTTCGGCGCTCCGATCGGAGACTACAGCCGCTGGAACGCCCTGTACCGCTTGAGCCAGGAGAAGGTCAGCAACGTCGCGTCCAATGCCAGCACGGAGCTGCTGCAGGCACAGGGCACCACGGTGACATCGCTGGTCGGGGGCTCGCTCAGCCGGGACACGCGGGACAGCTTGACGGAGCCGACACGCGGCAACTACTCCCTGTTCGGAGCCGACGTCGCGGGCATCGGGACGGGGGACAACCGCTTCTTCCGGATCACGGCCACGACGACCCAGCACCAGCCGCTGTGGTTCGACCATGTGCTCAGCGGACGCCTCATGACGGGTTACCAGCTCGGCTGGTACAAAGACCCAGTGCCGTTTTTCGAGCGCTACTACCTCGGCGGCCCAAACACCATCCGGAGCTTCAAGGCGCGCCAAATCTCACCCGTGGACTCGTCGGGCACGGCCATCGGCGGGAATTTCCAGGTGCTGGGCAACCTCGAGTACTCGGTGCCGCTGCCCTACGGAATCAGGGCAGCGCTCTTCTTCGATGCCGGCAACGTCTACGGCCCGGACCAGAGCGTGCACGCGCCGGTTGACCTGACGAACCTCAAGTACGCGGTCGGTCCCGGGATCCGCTGGAACTCGCCCTTTGGGCCCGTCCGGGTGGACTACGGCGTCAACCCGAACCCGACGGGGAAGGAGAAGTTCGGCAATATCCAGTTCTCGATGGGCTCGGCGTTCTAGCCAGGAGGAGAGAGGCATGAGTGGGCGCTTCAGGCAGGCGGTGGTGGTAACGGTGCTGGCGAGTCTCTCGGCTCTGTGGTGGGCGCTGACACCAGCCCTCGCGCAGGCGCCGCAAGCGACCCGCATCGGGTACGTGGATCTCCAGCGCATCCTCGCGCGCTCGCAGGCCGGGGTGCAGGCCCGCGAGCAGCTGGAGAAGGAGAAGGTCGGCATGCAGAAGCAGCTGGACGGTCAGAAGGCCGAGCTCGACAAGCTGCGGGACGAACTCGAGAAGAAGGGGCAGCTGCTTTCGGCTGATGCCCGCCGGGACAAGCAGGACCAGCTTGAGCGCAAGCTGCGCGACGCCCAACGTCTCGCCGGCGACCTCGAGAAGGAGCTGCAGAAGAAGGAACAGACCATGGGGGCGAAGATCCTGCGAGAGCTGGAGGGGATCTTTACCAGGGTCGGCAAGGAGAAGGGCTACGCGCTCATCCTCGAGCGCCGACAGGCCGGCGTCGTCTACGGCGCGCCCGAGGTGGACGTCACGGAGGAAGTGATCAAGGCCTTCGACGACGAGACGCGCAAGGCCAAGAAGTAGGCTGCCGTGGGCGCCCAGTTCACGCTCGGCCGGATCGCCGAGGCGCTCGGCGCCACGCTCGAAGGGGATCCGGCGCGGGTCATCCGCGGCGTCGCACCGCTCGAGGGCGCGGGGCCTGAGCACGTGTCGTTCCTGGTCCACCCTCGCTACGCGCGCGCCGCGGCAGAGAGCGCGGCAGGTGCTCTCGTTGTCGGCCGGGACGTCGAAGGCCTGCCCCAGGCGCTCCTGCGCGTCGACTCGCCACAGATGGCCCTCATCGCGCTCCTGCGGTTGTTCCACCCCGAACCTCCTGTCGCCTCCGGCATCCACGCGACGGCTGTCGTGGCCGGCAGTGCGCGCGTGCACCCGACGGCCTTCCTGGGCGCGTGCGCCGTCATCGAACCGAACGCGCGGGTCGGGGCGAGGAGCATGGTAGGCGCGCTGTGCTTCGTTGGGGCAGGGGCGATGCTCGGTGACGATGTGGTGCTCCACCCGCGCGTCGTGGTCATGGAAGGGGTCGCCATCGGCGACCGGGTCGTCGTCCATGCGGGCGCGGTGCTCGGGGCCGACGGTTTCGGCTACGCCTTCGACGGCACGGCGCATCGGAAGATTCCCCAGGTGGGCGGACTCCGCATCGAGGACGACGTCGAGATCGGCGCCAACAGCACCATTGACCGCGCCACGCTCGGAGAGACCCGGATCGGGCGGGGCAGCAAGATCGACAACCTGGTCCAGGTAGGCCACAACTGTGATGTGGGAGAGGACGTCATCTTGGTGTCGCAGGTCGGGGTGTCGGGCTCCTGCACGATCGGCAGCCGGGCGGTGCTGGCGGGGCAGGTGGGAGTTGCCGACCACGTCACCATCGGGGCAGGTGCCGTCCTCCTCGCCAAGTCAGGCGTGCCGAACGACGTGCCGGCCGGGGAAGTCTGGGCCGGCATACCGAGCCGGCCCGTGCGCGAGACGCGGCGGATCTTGGCGGCAGAGACCCTGCTGCCGGAGCTCTTCCGCAAGGTTCGCGCGCTCGAGAAGCGGGTGCGGGAGCTCGAAGGTGGGCCGCATGCCTGAGCCGGCGCGCATCCATCCGACGGCCATCGTGGAGCCCGGTGCGGAGCTCGCGGCCGGGGTCGTGGTCGGTCCCTACAGCCTCATAGGGTCATGCGTCGCGATCGGGCCCGGCTCGGAGATCGGCGCCCACGTGGTTCTCGAGGGTCGCGTCAGGTTGGGGGCGCGATGCCGTGTCGGGCACGGCGTCCTCATCGGCGGGGTGCCCCAGGATCTCAAGTTCCGCGAGGGGCTGCTCGTGGGCGTGAGCGTCGGCGACGACACCGTCATCCGGGAGTACGTCACCGTGCACAGGGCGACCCACGAGGGGCGGGACACGCGGATCGGAAGCCGCTGCCTCCTCATGGTCTCGAGCCACGTCGCCCACGACTGCGTGGTCGGCGACGAGGTCATCATCATCAACTATGCCGGGCTGAGCGGTCACGTGACCGTCGAGGATCGCGCGACGATCGGCGGGCTCACGGGGATCCATCCCTTCACGCGGATCGGCACGTACGCCTACGTTGGCGGCTGCGCGAAGGTCACGCAGGACGTGCCGCCCTTCGTGATGGCCGACGGCATACCCGCGACGGCGCGCGGCGTCAACGTGATCGGCATGCGCCGCGGCGGCGTGGACGGCGATGGGCGCCGCCAGGTGCGTGCCGCTTTCCGAATTTTGTACCGCTCCGGCCTCGCGCCCGCCGCCGCCGCCGCCAAGCTCAAGACGGAGCTCGGCGGCCACCCGCTCGTGGCGCGGCTTGTCGACTTCATCGAGGACTCGAAGCGCGGCATCGTCCCGGCCCCGCCGCCGACAAATGCGCAAGTTGAAGACGCGGAAAACGAGGACCGCGTGTGGTGAGCGTGCCGGAAAGCGGACGCATACGCGCCGGGGTGGTAGGTGCGGGCCACATGGGCCAGTACCACATCCTGGCCCTGGCGGAGCTGTGGGACGTCGAGCTCGTGGCGATCTGCGACGCTGATGCCACGCGCGCCCAACAGATCGCGGCGCAGTACGGAACTCGGGCGGTGGCCACGCACCGGGAGCTGGCGGAGCTCGTCGACATCGCCACGGTCGCCGTGCCGACCGAGCGCCACTTTGAAGTCGCCCGTGACCTGCTGGAGGCGGGCGTCCACGTCCTCGTCGAAAAGCCGATGACGCCCACGCTGGAAGAGGCCAAGGAGCTCTTCCGCCTGGCGCGGCAGCGCGCCCGGGTGCTCCACGTGGGCCATGTCGAGCGCTTCAACGGGGCGGTGCAGGAGCTGCGCAAGATCGTCGAGCGACCCGTCCTCATCGAGTCCAGACGGCTCGGCCCCTTCGTGCCGCGGGTGCAGAACGACTCCGTCGTGATGGACCTCATGATCCACGACATCGACATCGTGCTGGGTCTCGTGGACAGCGAGCCTCGCCGGATGAACGCCCTCGGGCGCTCCATCCACTCGCTCCAGGCCGACGTCGCCAACGTGCAGATCCTCTTCGACTCCGGAACCATGGCGACGATCACGGCGAGCCGCGCCACCGAGGAGAAGATCCGCACCCTCTCGATCACCCAGCCCGACGCGTACATCGTCCTGAACTACGCCGACCAGGACATCCAGATCCACCGGCGGGCCGCGCAGGAGTACACCCTCAACCGCGAGTCGATCCGCTACCGGCAGGCGTCCTTCGTCGAGCGCCTTTTCGTCCACAAGGACAACCCTCTCAAGCTGGAGATCCGCCACCTGATATCGGCCGCTCGCGCCGCGAAGGCGACCGGCCAGGTGGAGCTGCCCGAGACCGACGACCTTCGGTCGCTGGCCGTGGCGCTCGAAATCGAGCGGATGATCCGCGAGGGCCGGGGTGAGGTCGCCTGGCCGAAGGATCTCCCATGGAGCGCCGCCTCGCGGTGATGGCCGGCGCCGGGGTCCTCCCCGGCCGGGCCGCCGCCGAAGCCGCGCGCCAGGGATGGCGCGTGGTCGCGCTCGCCTTCGACGAGGCGGCGGGCCTTGACGCCCACGCCGAGCGCGTGGTGCCCTCCGCCATCACCGACATCCACGCAGTCCTCCAGACGCTCCGCGGCGAACGTGTCCAGGCGGCCGTGTTCGTGGGCAAGTTCTGGAAGCAGCGCGTGTTCGACGAGGTCGGAGAAACCGACGAAGCCGGCCGCCGCCTGGCCGGTGGGGGGCTGTCGGACGCCGCGCTGGCGGGCACGGTGGTGGCAACGCTCGCCGGAATGGGGATCGAGGTCCTCGACCAGCGACCCTTTCTCTCGCCGTGGATCATGGGGCCCGGGACGGTGACGTCGCGGGAGCCGTCGCCGGACGAGTGGGGCGAGATACGCGCGGGGTTCGCGCTCGCGCGTCGCCTGGCGGAGCACGGGATCGGGCAGACCCTCGTGCGCTCGCGCGGCGTCACGCTGGCCGTCGAGGCAGCCGAGGGCACCGACGAGACGATCCGTCGGGGCGCCAAGCTCGCCGGCCTTGGCGCGGTTGTCGTCAAGGCGGTGGCAGCAGGGCACGACTTCCGCTTCGATATCCCCACCGTCGGCCCGGCGACGCTTGCGGCCATGGCAGAAAGTGGCGCGACGGCGCTGGCCGTGGACGCCGGCAAGGTGCTCCTCGTCGAGCGCGAAGAGGCGGTGCGAATAGCGGACCGCGCCGGCATCGCCGTGGTGAGCGTTGATGACGGCAGCTGACGGACGTCTGATCATGCTGTCAGCCGGTGAGGCTTCCGGCGACCTACACGGCGCCACCATGTGCCGGGCGCTCCGGGCGCTCGACCCGAGCCTGCGGCTGATCGGCATGGGCGGGCCCCGAATGGCGGCGGCGGGTGTCGAGATCCTCGTTGACCCGACGGCACACGCCGCGATGGGGACGAGCGAAGCCATCAGTCGTGTTCCCGGGCTCTACCGCGCGTACAGACTCCTGGTGAGGCGGCTCCGGGAAGCCCGGCCGATGGCGATGGTGCTCATCGACTTCCCCGAGTTCAATCTGCGGTTAGCAAAGCAGGCGCGGCGCGCGGGGATTCCGGTCGTGTACTTCATCCCGCCGCAGATCTGGGCCTGGCGACGGGGACGCATACGGCAGATGGCCCGGCGCGTGACGCGGGTCCTCGCGGCGTTTCCCTTCGAGAAGAGCCTGTACGAGGAGGCCGGCGTCTCCGTGGAGTTCGTGGGCCACCCCCTGTTGGACGAGGTGCCGAGCGACCTCGACCGAGCGAAGGCCCGCGAGCGGCTCGGTGTGGGAGAGAGACAGACCCTCGTGGGCCTCCTGCCCGGCAGCCGGCGGCAGGAAGTCGACCGCCTGCTGCCGCCCATGCTGGATGCGGCAGCCCGGCTCTCCCGATCCGACGGCCGACGCTGCTTCGTGCTTGGGTTGGCCGCGAGCGTGGATCGCGGGCCCGTCACCATCCACCTCAGGCGCGCGTCCGAGGCGGGCGGCCCAGCGGTGGAAGTGGTGGACGGACTCACGCACGAGGTGATGGCGGCCTCGGACGCGCTCCTGATCGCCTCGGGGACGGCGACCCTCGAGGCGGCGCTGCTCGGGACGCCGATGGTCGTCTGCTACCGGGTGTCGCGACTGAGCGAGGTGGTCGTGCGCCTGCTGAATCGTTCGCCGTGGATCAGTCTCCCGAACATCGTCGCCGAGCGCGGCGCGGTGCCCGAGATACTTCAAGATAAGGTCACCGGAGCGCGGCTTGCGAGCGAGGCGGAACGCCTGCTCGTCGATTCCGTGGCGGCGACCGCCCAGCGTGCGGCGTTCAAGGAGGTGCGCTCGAGGCTGGGGCAGCCGGGCGTCGGGGCGCGGGCGGCGCGGGCCGTGCTGAAGGTCGTGGGCGCCGCATGAAGGCCGCCCGGCTCGGCCGGAAGCTGGCCCCGGCCGCAGGGTCTTGGGCGCTCCGGCTGCTGGCCGCCACGCTCCGTCTACGGCGCGAGGAGAAAACCGTGGAGCCCCTGAGGGCCGCGGGCGCGCCGGCCATCTACGTCGTCTGGCACGCGCGCCTCCTGCTGCTGCCGTACCTCTATCGCCGGCGGGGGCTGTGGGCGCTGGTCAGCCGCTCCGAAGACGGCTCGATGATATCCGACCTCGTGCGTCGCTTCGGCTTCGTCACCGTCCGAGGATCTTCGAGCCGCGGGGGCGCGGAGGGGCTCCGGGCCCTCGCCCGCGCCATTGGAGAGGGCCACAGCGTCGTCGTTGTGCCCGATGGCCCGCGGGGTCCGCGGGAGGTGCTCAAGGCCGGGGTCGTCGTCCTGGCAAGGTTGACGGGCGCGCCGGTGGTACCGGCGGCTCTCGCGGCGTCTTCCGAATGGCGGGCGCGCTCGTGGGACGAATTTCGGATCCCGAAGCCGTTCTCGCGGTGTGTAGTCCGCTTCGGCGAGCCGATCCTCGTCCCCCGCGACATCGACGCGGCCGGAGAGGAAATCTCGCGCAAGGAGATCGAGGCCGCCTTGAATGCCGTCACGTGGCAGGTCGACGAGGAGGCGCGCCGCTGATCCACGCTCTCTACTCCGTGGCGCTCCGGCTCGGGCTGCTCGCCTACCTGCCCGTGTTCGCGGTTCGGAAGCTCAGGCGCTCGGGCTACGACAGGGCGATCGGCCAGCGCCTTGGGCGCTACGGGACGGACCTGCCGGCCGAGCCGCGCTGCTGGATCCACGCCGTGTCCGTGGGGGAGGCGGCGACGGCTGTCGCGCTGGTCGAAGCGCTCGTCCGCCGCTGGCCGGAGCTCGGTATCGTCATGACGACGGTGACGCCGACGGGGGCGCGCATTGTGTCCGACAGGCTCGATGGGAAGGTGAGTCACCGGTACTTCCCCGTCGACCTGCCCGGGCCCGTCCGCCGCGCGCTGGATGCCGTGAGGCCCCGCTTCTTCATCGGCATGGAGACCGAGCTGTGGCCGAATTTCTTCCGGGCGCTGGCGGCGCGCGGCATCCCGTCCATGATCGCCAACGGGCGCGTCTCGGACCGCTCCTTCCGGCGCTACCGCCGCGTGCGCTTCGTCACCTCCCGGATGCTGCGCGACGTCGGGGTCTTCGCGATGCAGTCGCAGGAGGACGCGCGCCGCATTATCGCCCTCGGCGCGCCGCCCGAGCGGGTCGTGGTCACGGGTAATCTCAAGACGGACCTCGCTCCCCCGGATGCCGGGGGCGAGTCCCTGTGGCAGCGGCTGCTCGGACTCGGCGAGGATGACCTCGTGTGGATCGCGGGCAGCACGCATCGGGGCGAGGATGCCGCCGTGCTGGACGCCTTCGCGCGGCTCCGCGCGCGCTTCCCGCAGCTCGTCCTGCTTCTCGCCCCGCGGCACCCGGAGCGGGTGCCGGAGGTGGAGCGCCTCGTGGTCGAGCGTGGGCTCAGCGCGGTCCGCCGCAGCGATCTTCCGGGCGCGCGGGACCGGAGCGCGGTGATCATCCTCGACACGGTCGGAGAGCTGGCGCAGATCTACAGGGTCGCAACCGTGGTATTCGTCGGGGGCAGCCTCGTCCCGACAGGGGGCCACAACATGCTGGAGCCCGCGCTGCTGCGAAAGGCGGTCCTCTTCGGGCCTCACACGGGCAATTTTCGCGAGAGCGCCGACGTCCTCCTGGCCGCCGGCGGCGCGGTGCTGGTCCGCGAGGGCGCGGAGCTCGAGCGCTGCGTCGGCCAGTTGTTGGGCAACCTCGAGCTGAGGCAGCGTATGGGAGAGGCCGCCTTCCAGGCCCTCGTGGGTCGTCAGGGAGCCGTGAAGCACACCCTCGAGCTCGTGGAGCGCTTCTTGATGGAGCCGGCGCATGGCTGAGCCGGCGCGGGCGCCGGAGCTTTGGCTGCAGGAAGCCTGGCATGGGCGGGCCAGCCCGGTGGTCCGCGCGGGTCTCTGCGTGGCGGCGGCGGCTTATCGCGCCGCCCTCACGGCACGCTCCGCGTCCTACCGGATCGGCCTTCTGTCCACGCGCGGCCTTCCCGTGCCGGTGATATCGGTCGGCAATGTCACGGTGGGCGGGAACGGAAAGACACCCCTGGCCGAGGTCGTCGTGCTGGCGCTGGCCGAGATGGGCGCGCGGCCCGCTCTCATCAGCCGCGGCTACGGGCGGCGCACGCGCGGCGTTCGAATCGTGACCGATGGCGGCGGCCTCCGGCTCGGCGCCAGGGACGGCGGGGACGAGCCTGTGCTCCTGGCTGAACGGCTGCCCGGCGTGCCGATCGTGGTGGGGGAAAGCCGGTACGAGGCGGGGGCGGTCGCGGTCGGGACATGCTTCGCCAACGCGCTGGTCCTCGACGACGGATTCCAGCACCGGACGCTGACCAAGGACCTCGAGATCGTCGTGGTTTCCGGAAGCGACTCGTGGGGTAACGGTCGACTCTTTCCGAGGGGCTCCCTGCGCGAGCCGCTGTCCGCGCTCAAGCGGGCCGGCCTCGTCGTGGTCACGAACCCGCCAACTGCCGCCGCCACAAGCGATATCGCCCACGTGCTACGGCGGAGAGGATCGGCCGCGACAGTTCTCTGCGGCGCCTACCGCCCGACATCGCTTCGGCGCGGCGACCACGTTCGTGCCGAAGCGCCTGAGGCGCTCTGCGGGCGGAAGGTGCTCATGCTGGCGGGACTGGCGGCAGCCGGGGGATTCCTCGCGACGGCCGAGGGCCTGGGAGTGGAGGTAGCGGGGTTGGCGGAGTTCCCTGACCATCACTGGTACACGCCAGCCGATCTCGCTCGCGTGGCCGCGCGGGCGCGCGCGACGGGGGCCGAGGCCGTCCTCACGACGGAGAAGGACTGGGTCCGGCTCCGCGAGATGCCCCGGGGGAATGTGCCGTTCTGGGTGCTGTCAGTGCGGCTCGACTTGGGCGCCGACAGCGTGGCCCTCTGCCAAGTGCTCAGCGAGACGCTGAGACGCGCGGCCGGCGGGCGGCGGCTGCCGTGATGTTCGACGCCGGGGTCGTCCTGGTGCGCCTCCCGAACTGGCTCGGCGACACGGTGATGGCGCTGCCCGCCTTGCACGGCCTTCGAGCGGCCCGCCCCGGGGTTTGCGTGGTGGCCGTCGGCCGCTGGGCGCCCCTCCTCGCGGGACAGGGTGTGGCCGACGCCCTTGTGCCCTATCCGCTCGAGTGGAGGGACCGCCGCCGGCTCGCCGCCTCACTGCGGGGAATGCGCGCGGATGCCGGGGTACTGCTCACGAATTCTTTCGAGTCCGCCGTCGCGGCGCGGCTCTGGGGCGCCCGTATGCGGCTCGGCTATGACACCGACTTGCGGTGGCCTCTCCTGACGCATGCCGTACCGCTGCCTTCGCCGCGACTGCATCAGATCGACGAGTACCGCGGACTCCTTGAGGCGGCAGGCGTGGCGGCGCCGGTAACGGTTCCGGTCTGGCGCCTCGGGGAGGACGCGGCGGCCGGCGCCGCGGTCTCGGCGCTGCTCGACGAGTGCGGAGTCTCCCGCGGGGCCCGAGCGGTGGGACTCCACCTCGGCACATCATTCGGCTCGTCGAAGCAGTGGCCGGCGGCGTCATTCGCGGAAGTCGCATCGCGCCTGCGTGAGCGCGAGCTTCGCCCCATTCTCCTGGGCAGCCCTAGCGACGTGGAAATGGCCGCCGCCGTCTCGGCCTCCGCCGGCTGGGCCATTCCATCGCTCGTCGCTCGGGACCGGCCCGAGCTTCTGCCAGGACTTCTCGCCCGCCTCGCGTGTCTCATCAGCAGCGACACAGGGCTCGCGCATCTCGCGGCGGCGGTCGGCACGCCTACGGTCACGCTCTTCGGGCCGACGGATCCCCGTCTTACGGCGCCCAGGAGCCGCGCGGCCCGGAGAGTCGAAGGGCGTGCACCGTGCGCGCCGTGCTTCCTGCCGCGCTGTCCCATCGACCACGTGTGCATGCGGGACATCACGGCGGCGTCCGTGACGGAGATAGTGGAGGAGGGGCTCACGGCATGAGGACCGTGCTCCACACCGAGTCCTCTCCGGGCCTCGGAGGCCAGGAGCTGAGGACGCTCAGAGAGGCTCGCTGGACTGCAGCACGAGGCTGGCGGGTCCTCCTGGCGGGTCAGCCCGATGGGCGGTTCGTGGGACAAGCGCGCGCGGCAGGTCTCGAGGCCGTCGGTGTCCGCATGCGGGGCGCGTGGGATCTCGGCGCCGTCTGCGCGCTCCAGCGGCTGATCAGGCGGGAGCGGGTCAGCATCGTCCACACCCACAGCTCGGTGGACGGCTGGGTGGGCGGGTTGGCTGCGCGCGCCGCTGGCGTCCCCGTCGTGCGGACGCGCCATGTCTCGATCCGCATACGACGGCGCTGGAACCCCGTCTATCGCTGGCTCGCGGATCGGGTGATCACGAGCGGTGAGGCCATCCGCAGCCTCGTGATCGAGGCCGGGGTCGATCCCGGGCGGGTCACCGCCATCCCGGCGGGCGTGGACCTCGCGGAATTCATCGGTGGTTCAAATGATGGCCCCGCGGTGCGCGAGAGCCTGGGCCTGGCGCGGCCCGTGATCGGGTCGGTCGCCATGTTCAGGGGTTCGAAGGGCCATGCGCATCTCCTCGACGCTTTCGTCGCGGTTCACGCCCGGCATCCCGCGGCGCGGCTCCTGCTCGTCGGCGACGGAATCCGGCGGCCTTGGGTCGAGGGTCTCGCGAAGGACCGCGGTCTCGGTGAGGCGGTCGTCTTCACCGGCTTCCGGACCGACGTGTCGGTGCTCTTGCGCGCCATGGACTGCTTCGTCCTGGCTTCGACGCGGACCGAGGGTGTGCCGCAGTCCCTTCTCCAGGCTTTCGCGGCCGGGGTACCCGTGGTGGCGTGTGCGATCGGTGGAATTCCCGAGGTCGTCAAGGATGGCGAGACGGGCATTCTCGTCCCGCCCGAGGACGCCGCCGCCCTGGCTCGGGCTATTGAGTCCGTCTTGAGCGACGGATCGGGCGCCGCGGCTCGCGCCCGGGGGGCGCGGCGGCTGGTCGAGGAGCGTTTCTCTCATGGCGCTTCCGTCTCGCGCCTTCTGGCGCTCTATGACGAGGTCATCGCGGGAACGGCCCCGCGCCGGCTCGGCGCATGAGCGGAACGGGCCGGCTCACAATCCTCCAGGTCGTCGCCAACCGCTGGTGGACGGGCAGCGCGGAGCCGGTGCTGCGACTTGTCCTCGGACTCCAGGCCAGGGGGCATCGCGTGCTTCTCGGTCTGGCGTCAGGTGACCGCTTCGAGGCGAAGGCGCGCGAGGCCGGCATCCAGCCCGTCAACGACTTGAGGCTCGACGTGAAGTCCGGCCCGGCAGGCATCGTGCGCGATGCCCGGCGGCTCAGGAGCCTCGTGACCCGCGAGGGCGTGGACGTGGTCCACGCTCATCACGGCCACGACCACTGGCTGGGGTGGTGGGGGCACGGCACGGCAGCCCTCATCAGGACCTTCCACAACGAGCGCGCGGTCCGCCGGGCATGGCCGGACTCGGCGCTCTACAGACGTACCGACTCCGTCATTGCCGTGAGCCGGCGCATCGAGGAGCGCCTTCGCGAAGCGCGCGTCCCCGGTTCGCGGCTCTACCGCGCGGACGGCGTGGTGGACGCCGCGCGCTTCGTCACGGACGTTCCGGGCGCCGCGAAGATCCGGGAGGAGTTCGGGGCGGCCGGCGTCCCCCTCGTCGGCTGCGTCGCGCGGCTCGCTGCCGGCCGGGGTCACGAGACCCTCATCGAGGGCTTCCGCCTGCTCGTAGCAGAGCGGGGCGATGCGCGGCTGTTGCTGGTCGGGAAGGGCGAGCGGCGCGATGCGCTCGAGGGACTCATCAAACGGCTCGGGCTCGAGCGCTGCGTGTTCTTCGCCGGCTATCGGGATGCCGACCTGCCGGCGGTGCTCGGAGCCCTCGACGTGTTCGTCCTCATGGGAGCGGGCTCGGACGAGTCCTGCCGCGCGGCCCTCGAGGCCATGGCCGCGGGGCGGCCTGTCCTCGCCGCCCGGGTGGGCGCGCTCCCCGACGCCGTGGTCCACGGAGAGACGGGGCTCCTCCTCGACGAGCCGAGCCCGGCGGCAGTGTCTGCCTCCCTTGCGCGTCTCCTGTCGGCTCCCTCTGAGGCGCGCGCCATGGGCGAGGCCGGGAGACGCCGCGCCCTTTTCCTCTTTACCTCGGAGCGCCACGCGGAAGCTACGGAGGCGCTGTACCTCGAAACCATCGGGAGGCTCCACGCGGCACCGTGAAGGTGATCCACATGGTCTCCTGCGGCGGGTGGTCCTCGGATGCCTACTGGGCCGCGGGGGTATGCCGCGAGCTGACGCGGGCCGGACACGAGGCGACGCTCGTCTGCCGCCGCGGGACCGAGGAGCGTGTCATGTCGCGCGCACGCGACGAAGGCGTCCAGCGGATCGAGACCTTGAGCTTCCGCTCGGGCCTCCATCCCTCCGCCGACATACCCGATGTCAGGACGCTTCGGGCGTGGCTCCCGGCCGCCGACATCGTCCACGTCCATCGCGGCAAGGAGCACTGGCTGGCGGCAATCGCGAACCGCCTGTCTCCGCAGAGGCGGCCCCTCGTTCGCACCCGCCACATCGTCCAGCCGATACGTCCGCACGCTTTGAACCGCTGGCTCTACGGCCGGGCGACGGATCTTGTCGTGACGGTGAGCGAGGCCATCCGCCGCCAGTGCCTCGCGGCGGGCCTGGCGCTCCCCGATCACGTGGTGGCGCTCCCGGGCGGCGCGGACGGGGAGCGATTCAGGCCCGGGCACGACGGCGCCGCTCTCCGACAGAAGCTGGGGTTACCGGCAGGGGTGCCGCTCGTGGGGCTCTTGTCCGGCTTCCGCGTCATGAAGGGCCATGCGGTGGCGGTCGAGGCGGCTCAGAGGCTCACCGGCTCGGGACGTGCCTTTCACCTCCTCTTCGTGGGCCAGGGACCCTTCGAAGCCGCGACCCGGGAGAGCGTGGTTCGCGCCGGCCTCGGCGACCGAGTCTCCTTCCTTGGCTTCGTCGACGATCCGGCCCGAGTGGTCGGAGCTCTCGACATCGCCCTGTACCCGCCGCTCGAGTCCGACGGGATGTCGCGCGTGCTCTTCGAGTACCTGGCGGCCGGCCGGGCCGTCATCGCCAGCCGCGTCGGCGTCGCGGCCGAAGTCCTGACGGACGATGAGTCGGCGCTGCTCGTGCCGGGGGGCGACGCGCCCGAGCTCGCCCGCGCCTTAGCAACCCTGCTGGATGACGGCGCGCTTCGGCGAAGGCTGGGCGAGAGGGCGGTGGCCCTGGCCCATGAAAGCCTGACAGGCGCGCGCGTCACGGCGAGACTGCTCGATCAGTACCGGCGGCTCGCCGCAGGATCATGAAGATCTCCGTGCTCTGCTTCGACGTCTCAGCCAATGCCGCCGGCCGCGCCGATCTCCTGGCGAGACTGCTGGTACCCCTCGGCTCCGTGGAGGTGATCGGACCGCGCTCGGGACCAGGGCTCTGGGAGCCCGTGGCTTCCGGGCCCGTCCGCTACACGAGTGTCCCGGCCCGGCGCATGCCGGGATTCGTCGCCACCATGGCCGACCTCGCGCGGCGAGCCGACGGGGATCTCATCTACGCGTCCAAGACGAGGCTCGCGAGCGCCGGCGTCGGCTACCTCAAGCGCGTTGCGGGAAAACGTCCGCTGCTCCTCGACATCGACGACTGGGAGCTGGGTTTCTACCTTCGCTCGGGCTTCTGGGGCACCGTCGGCCGCGCGCTCAACCTCGGCAACCCGAGCGGCCTGCCGTGGACGTGGCTCTGCGAGCGACTCACGGCGCTCGCGGATGGAGTGACGGTCGCCTCGCGCTTTCTTCAGCAGCGCTTCGGGGGCACGCTGATCCCGCACGTCAGGGACACCGACGCGTGGAAGCCGGGCTGCGCGAGCGCTGCTGCTGGGCGCCGCCTCCTCGGCGTGGCGGACAAGCGCGTCGTCATGTTCCTCGGCACGCCGCGAGACTACAAGGGGCTGGACGACCTCGCCGCGGCCGTGGCTTCACTCGGACGCGCTGACGTGGCCTTGGTGGTGGTGGGCGCCCAGGCCGACAGCGCGGCGGGCAAGCGGATCCTCGGGCGATGCCCGCGGGCCGCGCTCGTGCCGTGGGTGCCGTTTGAGCAAGTCCCGACGCTCCTCTCGGCGGCCGATGTGGTGGCCGTGCCCCAGCGGGAAACGCCGGACACCGTCGCTCAGGTCCCGGCGAAGATCTTCGACGCCATGGCTCTCGGGCGCCCGGTGGTCTCGACGCGAGTCTCCATGATCCCGGAAATCCTCGACGGCTGTGGTCTCCTCGTCGAGCCGGGGAACGTTTCGGGGCTGGCCGCCGCCATTCGGACGCTCCTCGACGATTCCAGCCTTGCGGAAGTTCTGGGCGCCAAGGCGCGCGAGCGCTGTGTGGAGCGCTACAGCTTCCAGGCGGCGCGGGGGGAACTGTTCCCGCTGATCGAGCGAGTCATGGCGACGCCCAAGGGAAACCCATGAAGCTCGCCGTCATCTGCCGCCCCTTCTCCTTCCACGGCGGCGTCGAAACCTCCACCGCGGGCCTGGTCAATGCGCTTGTCGAGCGCGGCGGCTACGACGTCGACCTCATCACGTCAGCGGGGCAATTCCCTGTCCCCGGCGTCGGCCACCGCCGGCTCGCGGTTCCGGGGCAGCCGTCAGTGCTCCGCCAGCTCTGTTTCGCCCTGGCGGCGAAGAGGGCGGTGCGCGCGGGAGCCTACGACGTCGTCCAGAGCCACGAGCGGTGCCTGGCCCAGGACATCTATCGGGCCGGCGAAGGCTGCCATCGGGCGTACCTCGAGGCCATGGGGCGCGGCGGCCTTCAAGTAAATCCTCAGCATCAGCTTCTCCTGTGGCTGGAGCGGCGCATCTTCACGCTTCGGAGCGCGCGCCACATCGTGGCGATTTCCGCAAGGGGCAAGGCCGAAGTCGAGCGTCTCTACGGCACGCCGGCTTCGAGCGTGACCGTCGTCTATAACGGTGTGGACCTGGGCCGCTTCCATCCAGAGAACCGCCTCCGCTGGCGAGCGGAGACTCGGGAGGCGCTGGGTATTCCGCGGGAAGCGTGGCTGGTTGCGTTCGTCGGCTCCGGCTTCGAGCGCAAGGGCTTAGGACCCCTGATGGAGGCTGTGGCCGCCCTCCGGTCCCGTGACGTCCGCCTCCTCGTGGCTGGCAAAGGGCGCACCGAGATGTACCGCCGGCTGGAGGCACGGCTCGACCTGCAGGGATCCGTGACCTGGATAGCGCCGCGTCCCGACGTCGAACGGCTCTATGCCGCCGCCGACGCCGTGGCTCTGCCGGCCCGCTACGAGCCATTCGGGAACGTGCATCTCGAGGCGCTGGCGTCGGGGGTTCCCGTACTGACCAGCTCACTAACGGGTGGATCTGAGGTCGTGAGCGACGGCGTGAGTGGCGCGGTTACCGCCTCGCTCGAGCCGGCGGATATCGCGCGAGGCTTGCGGACTATTCGGGACGGCGATGCCGGCCGGTTGGCGGAGGCGGCGAGAGCGTCAGCGGAGCCGTTCACCTATGCGGCGCAGGTCGAAGGGCTCGAACGAATCTACCGCCTGCTCAAGGCCTGACGGGGTTCCTCGACTCAGTAAACAGGGATTTTCATTGATCAATCCGGGCCGGGGCATTACACTGCCCTCATGTCCCCGGCGTCCACTGGCCGTTCCGCCGTGTTCATGGACCGTGACGGTTGTCTGATCGAAGAGGCGGGGTATATCAATCACCCCAGCCGGGTACGCATGCTGCCGAGATCGCCCGCCGCTGTGGCCCGCCTCAATCGGGCAGGGATCGCTGCGGTGATGGCGACCAACCAGGCCGGCATTGCGCGAGACTATTTTTCGAAAGAGACACTCGACGCGGTCAACGCCGAGGTTGAGCGCCAGCTGGGCGACCAGGGAGCGCGGCTCGACGCGCTCTATGTCTGCACCCATCATCCGACAGCCGGGCAGCCACCATTCCGCCTTGAGTGCGAGTGCCGGAAGCCCAAGCCGGGGCTCCTGCTCCGCGCGGCAGCGGAAATGGGTCTGGATCTATCCCGGTCGGTGATGATCGGCGACAAGCCGTCGGATGTCGCGGCCGGTCAAGCGGCGGGCGTGGCGACGGTCCTCGTGCTCACGGGGTACGGCCGTGGGGAATGGGAGAATCGGCGGCACGAGTGGACGCTCGGGCCCGACCACGTGGCCGAGGATCTCTTCGACGCCGTCCTATGGGCGCTGGGGAGACTGGACATGTCATGTTCCCGGTGAAGAGGCTCCGCGCGCTCATCACGGGATTCACCGGCAAGAGGATCGTCGTCGTCGGCGACCTCATCGCCGACGAATACCTCTACGGCAAGCCCGCGCGCATCTCCCGGGAGGCGCCCGTCCTCATCCTCCGCTTCACGGACGGCGAGGTTCGCCTGGGCGGCGCCGCGAATGCCGCTCACAATGTCCGTGCCCTCGGGGCGACGTCCCTGCCCGTAGGCGTCCTAGGCAGAGACCCGGCGGGAGACGAAGTCCTGCGGCTCTTCGGCGAAGCCGGGATCTCATCCGAGGGCGTCAGCAGGGCCGCGGGGCGCTTGACCCCGGTGAAGACGCGCATCATGGCAGGCGGCTACGAGTCCACGCGCCAGCAGGTCGTCAGGCTGGACCGCGAGCCCGAGCCCAGCCTGCCGGGCGATGTCGAGGCGCGGCTGATCGCCGCCGTGCAGGCGGTCGGGAGCGGAGCCGACGCCTTCCTCGTCTCCGATTACGGCTACGGCACCGTCACGGCGGGGGTTTTCGAGGCCGTCCTCGAGACGGCCCGCCGGCGCCGCGCCATCGTGGCTGTGGACAGCCGCTATGACCTGCCGCGCTTCCGGGGCGCGACCGCGGCGACTCCAAACGAGCCCGAGGTCGAGGCGCTGGCGGGGACCGAGCTGGGGGACGACAGCGCTCTCGAGAAGGCCGGGCGCGTGGTGCTCGAGCGGCTCGATTCGCGCTATCTCCTGGTCACGCGCGGCAACCGGGGCATGGCGCTGCTCGAGCGCGAGGGTCCCGTGACGTTCATGCCGATTCACGGGAGCGACCAGATCGCCGACGTGACCGGCGCGGGAGACACCGTGATCAGCGCCTTTACCGTCGCGCTCGCCGCAGGCGCAGGCGCGGTCGAGGCCGCGTGGCTCGCCAACGTGGCCGGCGGCGTGGTGGTGATGAAGCGAGGCACGGCGACGGTCTCCCCGCAGCAGCTTTCCGAGTCGCTTGGCGACGATGGCGCCGCTGCTCGGCGTTGACGAGGCGGCCCGTCTTGCCGAGGGCTGGCGGCGCCAGGGCAAGCGGCTGGTCCTGGCCAACGGCTGCTTCGATCTCCTCCACGTCGGCCACGTGCGCTACCTCAGCGAGGCCCGCGCGCTCGGCGATGCCCTCCTGGTCGGGGTCAACGGGGACATTTCCGTGCGCCGGCTCAAGGGGCCGGGGCGGCCCATCATGACGGCCACCGAGCGCGCGGAGATCGTCGGCGCGCTGAGGTCCGTGGACGGCGTGGTTATCTTCGAGGACGACACAGCTGAAGCTCTCGTGGCGAGACTCCGGCCCGACGTGCACGCCAAGGGCACCGACTACACGGCGGAGTCCGTGCCGGAACGGAGCGCGGTTCTCTCGGCCGGAGGGCGCGTCGCCATCGCAGGGGATCCGAAGAGCCACGCCACGCGCGACCTCATCCGGCTCATCTTGGAGAGATTCGGGGAGAGATTCGGAGAGAAGCCCGGGGCGGGGCGATGACGTCGCGCAGCCCGCGCATCGCGATCATCAAGCTGTCCTCACTGGGCGATGTGGTCCACGCCCTCCCGGTCGCGCACGCGCTCAGGCGCGCGCTCCCCTCCGCGCACCTGACGTGGGTGGTCGAGGCGCGCGAGTACGCGATCCTCCGCGACCACCCCGATCTCGACGCGGTGGTGCCGGTGGACACGCGCCTGTGGCGCAGGCTCATCTGGCGCCCGGCGGGAGCCCGCCAGGTGCTGGGCAAGGTCGGGCGGCTCCGAGAGAGGATCCGCCGCGCCTCCTTCGACGTGGCCATAGACCTCCAGGGACTGCTCAAGAGCGGGCTCCTGACAGCCTACACAGGGGCGCCCCTGCGGATAGGCTTCAGCGCGGGCCGGTGCCGCGAGCGCTGGAATGCGCTCTTCACCAACCGTCGCGTGACGCCCCCCGACTCGGCACGCCATATCGTCGAGCAGTACCTGGCGCTCCTCGCCCCGCTCGGTATTGAACCGGGGCCCGCGGAGTTCCACGTGCCCGCGCGCGCGGCGGCGGAGCGCCGGATCGAGGAGCTCCTCGTCAAGGAGGGCGTCAAGCCCGGCGACCGGCTGGTCGCGATGAACCCGGGCGCGGGCCATCCGCAGAAGCGGTGGTCTGTGGGGCGCTTCGGCGCCTTGGCCGAGCGGCTGGCCACTGAAGCGGGCGCGCGTCTCCTGCTGCTCTGGGGCCCCGACGAGGCGCACATGGCGCGCGAGATTTCCCTGGCGCTGCCGGGGCACAGCGCGCTCCTCGCCCCGCCGACGGACCTCGGCGAGCTCGCGGCCCTCTTGAAGCGCTGCCGGCTGATGATCGCCAATGACACGGGGCCGCTCCACTTGGCGGCGGCGCTTGGGACGCCGTCTCTCGGGCTCTACGGGCCGACCCGCGCCGAGCGCAACGGCCCCTACGGGAAGCTCTGCCGGGGACTGCAGAGTCCGGACGGCACGATGGCCGGACTCGAGGTCGCGGGAGTCTTCGAGGCCGCGCGAGGCATGCTCGAGGGCGCGGAGTGAACCGGCTCAGCGTCGCCATCATCGCCTGGAACGAGGAGGAGCGGCTGCGCGCCTGCCTCGAGAGCGTCGCCTGGGCGGACGAGATCATCGTGATCGACGCCGAGTCCACCGACAAGACCGTCCAGGTCGCGCGCGAGTTCACGGACAAGATCTGGGTGCGGCCGTGGGCCGGCTTCGCCGCGCAGAAGAACTTCGCGCTCGAACAGGCGACCGGCGAGTGGGTGCTGTCGCTGGACGCCGACGAGCGCGTCCCCCCCGGGCTCCGGGAGCGCATCGGCCGCATCGTGCGCGCGAACGGGCCAGCCGACGGCTATTCCATCCCACGGAAGAACGTCTTCTGGGGCGTCTGGGTGCGCCACGGCGGGCTCTATCCGGACTACCAGCTCCGCCTTTTCCGACGGGACGCCGGGCGCTTTGCGGACAGCGCGGTGCACGAATCGGCCGTGGTCGAGGGCCACGTCGAGCCCCTCGTCGAGCCGATGCTGCACCACTCGTACCGCGGACTCGAGGATTTCGTCGCGCGCTCGAACCGGTACTCCACGCTTGCGGCCCAGGAGATCGTCAGCCGCGGCGGACGGGCGGGACTCGCCGACTTGGCGCTCCGTCCGCTCGGGCGGTTCCTCTCTATGTACGTCCTGAGATTAGGCTTCCTCGACGGCTGGCGCGGCTTCGTGCTCGCCGTGCTCTACGCCAACTACGTGTTCCTCCGCATGGCGAAGGCCTGGGAAGCGCGCCGGGGCTCGGGACAGGGAGATCCGGGAGCGTCATGACCTCCAAGCAGCGGGTGGTCTCCGGCATGCGCCCCACGGGCAAGCTCCATCTCGGCAACTACCTGGGCGCGCTCGAGAATTGGGTGCGCCTCCAGGACGAGTACGACTGTTTCTACTTCGTTGCGAGCTGGCACGCGCTCACGACAGACGCGGAGAACAGCGGCCAGGCGCCGGACAGCACGATCGAGATGCTGGCGGACTGGCTCGGCGCGGGTCTCGATCCGGAGCGGAGCACGTTCTTCATCCAGTCGCTGGTGCCCGAGCACGCGGAGCTCCATCTCCTGTTCTCCATGGTGACGCCGGTCGGCTGGCTCGAGCGCGTCCCCACCTACAAGGAAATGGTGGAGCAGCTGGGGATCGCGTCGCCCTCGTACGGGCTACTGGGGTACCCGCTGCTTCAGGCGTCGGACATCCTCATGTACAAACCGCAATGGGTGCCGGTCGGCATCGACCAGGTGCCGCACGTCGAGCTGACGCGCGAGGTGGCGCGGCGCTTCAACAACACGTGGAAGCCGGTCTTCCCGGAGCCCGGGGCCAAGCTGACCCAGATCCCGAAGGTGCCGGGGACTGACGGCCGAAAGATGTCGAAGTCGCTCGGCAACGCAATTCTATTGTCGGACACGCCCGAGGTGATTACAGCCAAGGTCAAGCCGATGATCACGGATCCCGCCCGGAAGCGGCGGAGTGACCCGGGCAACCCGGACCTCTGCCCGGTCTTCGACCTCCACAAGATCTTCACTCCCGAGGCGCCGCGCGAGGCCTGCGCAACCGGCTGCCGGACGGCGGGCATCGGCTGCCTCGACTGCAAGGCGGTGTTGCTCACCCACATGCTGCCGCCGCTCGCCGGGATTCGTGAGCGGCGCGAGCGCTTCGCGGCCAAGCCGCGCGAGATCGTGGAGATCCTCCACGAGGGTTCGAAGAAGGCGCGCGAGTTCGCGAAGAAGACCATGGACGAAGTCCGCGCGGTGATCAACCTGGAGCCCAATTGAGTGCGGACACGGAGACGGAGCCGCAGGGCCTGACCGTCAGGGTCGAGTCCTTCGTCGGTCCGCTGGATCTGCTGCTCCACCTCTGCAGGACCAGCGAGGTCGACCTCGCCAACCTGCCCATCCGCACCATCACCGAGCAGTACCTCGCGCATCTCGAGTCGGTGCAGTTCCAGGACCTCGACACCGCCGGCGCCTTCATGGTCATGGCCGCCACCCTGATCTACCTCAAGTCCAAGCTCTTGCTGCCGGTCGATCCCGAGGCGCCGCCGGACACCCTCGACGAGGAGGGCGAGCTGCTGCGCCAGGAGCTGGCCGAGCGGCTGCGCGAGTACGCGCGCGTCAAGGAGCTCGGCGCCTGGCTCGGCGAGCGCGAGGCGGAGCAGGCGCTGCTCTACGGCCGCACCGTCGGCGATCTGCCGCCGCCCGAGGACGTCCCGCTTGAGGACCTCTCGGTTCATCTCCTGCAGAGGGCCATCACGCGGCTCATCGAGGAGCAGAAGCGCCAGACGCCGCGCCAGATCGAGCCGAACCCGCTCTCGGTCCTCGAGCGCATGGGCGAGGTCATCGAGCTGCTGCGGCACACGTGGTCCATCCTCTTCTCGTCCGTCGCCGGGCAAGAGCGCGTCCGCGCCGAGTGGATCGTGACGCTGCTTGCCTTGCTCGAGCTGGTGAGGCTCGGGCAGGCGCGCGCCCACCAGGCCGAGCTGTTCGGGGAGATCGTCATCGAGTCGGCCTCCCCGACCGATACGGCCTCGGACGTCATCCCGCGCAGCGACGCGTCTACCCATGGAGAGACCACGCATGACTGAGCCTATCGACGTCCTCGAAGCGCTGCTCTTTGCCTCTGAGGCTCCCGTCGAAGCCGAGCGAATCCAGGAGGTGCTCGACCTTCCCTCCGCGGGCCAGGCTCGCGAGCTGGTGCGCGTGCTCGGGGAGCGGCTCGACGGGCAGGGCAGGGCGCTCCAGATCATCGAGGTGGGCGGCGGCTTCCGCCTGGTGACGCGGCCCGAGGTCGCGCCCTGGCTCGTGAAGCTGGCCCGCAGCCGGACGCGCTCCCGGTTGTCGCGCTCGTCGCTGGAAACCCTCGCCATCATCGCATACCGCCAGCCGGCGTCCCGTCCCGACATCGACGCCGTCAGGGGCGTCAACTCTGAAGCGGTCCTCGACAACCTCCTCGACCGCCGCATGGTCCGCATCGCCGGGCGGAAGGACTCGCCCGGCAGGCCGTTCCTCTACGAGACGACGCGCGACTTTCTGGTCGCCTTCGGCCTGAGAGACCTGGCCGACCTGCCCAAGGTCGAGGGTGATCTCGTGATCCCGGAGACCCCGCCAGACGCCGCGGGGGCGGCGGGATCCGGCGACGCCGTGGAGATCTCCCCTGCCACCGATGCGGCTCAGCAAGATCCTGGCCCAGGCGGGGCTGGCGTCACGCCGCGGGGCTGAGGCGCTGCTCGAGGCCGGCCGCGTCACCGTCAACGGAACGGTGCGGCTCGAGCCCGGTGCCCAGGCGGACCCCGCGACCGATCTCATCGCCCTCGACGGCCGCCCGGTCGGCGCGCGCGAGGCGTACGCATACGTGCTGCTCCACAAGCCGCGCGGCTACGTCACGAGCCTCCATGACCCCGAAGGCCGCCCGGTGGTGATGGATCTCCTGCCGCGGGAGACGCCCAGGCTCTTCCCCGTCGGGCGGCTCGACTACGACGCCGAGGGCCTCCTGCTCCTCACAAACGACGGCGAGCTGACCAACCGGCTGCTGCATCCGCGCTACGAGATCCCCCGCGTCTACGAGGCCGAGGTGGAGCGCCACGTCGGGCCGGGCGACCTCGAGCGGTGGCGGCGCGGCGTACTTCTGCCGGACGGTCCGGCGCTGCCCTCGGCCGTCCGAATCCTCAGGCGCGGGAAGGCGAGCACGTGGCTCAGCGTGACGTTCAAGGAAGGGCGCTACCGCGAGGTGAAGCGCTACTGCAAGGCCCTCGGCCACCCCGTGATGCGTCTGCGCCGCGTCCAGTTCGGCCCGCTGCGTCTGGGGGCGCTCCCGTTGGGGCAGACGCGTGCCCTGACCCCAGCCGAGCTCGATGCGCTGCGGAACTTGCGCCACCAAGGCGCTTCGCCTATACTACCCAGGATTCGCCGATAGATCCGCATCAGGAGCCCTTCATGGACCTGGACGACTGGCGATCCAGGATCAACGACCTCGACGAGCAGATCCTCAACCTTCTCAACCAGCGCGGACACGCCGCCCTTCAGATCGGCGAGCTCAAGCGGCAGCAGGACAGGCCGTACTTTGTCCCGGAGCGCGAGGCCCAGGTCCTGGAGCGCCTCGCCGCGCTGAATCGAGGCCCCCTGAGCGCTGAGGCGGTCCGCGCCGTCTGGCGGGAGATCCTCTCGGCCTCTCTCGCCCTCGAGAATCCGCTGCCCGTCGGGTACCTCGGTCCCGCCGGCACCTTCACCCACGCCGCGGCGATGCGCCGTTTCGGGACCTCGGCCCACCTCATCCCGATCAAGACCATCGCGGACATCTTCGAGGAGGTCGAGCGGGGGCGCGCGGAATACGGCGTGGTGCCGGTCGAGAACTCGACCGAAGGGCCGGTCAACGTCACGCTCGACCGCCTCATCGACTCGGAGGCCCTGATCACGGGCGAGCTCACGCTCGAGATCAGCCAGCACCTGCTGTCGAGGGCCGGCGAGCTCGGCGAGGTCAAGGTCGTCTGTTCCCACCCGCAGGCGCTCGCGCAGTGCCGGCAGTGGCTGCTGGCCCACCTGCCCGACGCCCGCACCGAGGAGATGTCGTCGACGACCGCGGCGGCCGAGCGCGCGAAGGACGACCCGACGGTGGCGGCCGTCGCCTCGGAGCTGGCAGCCCGGACGTACGACGTGCCTGTGCTGCAGAAGCGCATCGAGGACAATCCATACAACACCACACGCTTCCTGGTGATCGGACGCCGCCCGGTCGGTGCCACGGGGCGGGACAAGACCTCCATCCTCTTCTCGATGAAGAACGAGCCGGGCGTGCTGTACAGCATCCTCCAGCCCTTCGCCGCGCGCCGGCTCAACATGACCAAGATCGAATCGCGACCAACCAAGCGGCGCCCCTGGGAGTACGTGAACTTCGTCGACTTCGAGGGTCACCGCGATACCGATGACGTCCGGGCCGTTCTCGACGAGGTCAAGGAGCGCTGCCAGTTCCTGAAGATCCTCGGATCCTACCCGGCCGCCTAAGGAGCCGCTCATGACTGTGTCCTGGGAATCCCTCGCCAACGACCACATCCTCGGGATCGACCCCTACGAGCCGGGGAAGCCGATCGAGGAGCTCGAGCGCGAGTTCGGCCTGACCGACGTCATCAAGCTCGCCTCGAACGAGAACCCCCTGCCGCCCTCGGAGCGCGTCCTCAAGGCCATCTCGGAGGCGCTGGCCCATCTGAACCGCTACCCCGACGGCAGCGCTCACTACCTGCGTATCGCGCTGGCGCGGCGTCACGGGCTCACGCCCGAGCACATCATCATGGGCAACGGCTCCAACGAGCTGATCGAGTTGCTCGTGCGAGGCTTCCTGCGGCCGGGCGAGGAGGCGATCATCCCGCACCCGACGTTCGTCGTCTACCCCATGATCGTCCAAGCCGCCGGTGGTATCCGGGTAGTTGTCACCCTGAAGGACCATCGGCTCGACCTCGAGGCCATGGCGCGCGCGATCACGCCGATGACGAAGATAGTGTTCATCGCCAACCCGAACAATCCGACGGCGACCCTCGTGACGGCGGAGGAGGTCGCGGCCTTCATGGCGCGCGTGCCGGACAAGGTCATCGTGGTCTTCGACGAGGCCTACTTCGAGTTCGCCCAGGGGCCGGACTTCCCCGACTCGGTCCAGTACATGAAGCAGGGCCGCAAGGTCGCCGTGCTGCGGACCTTCTCCAAGGCCGCGAGCCTTGCGGGGCTTCGTGTAGGCTACGCGATCGCGGACCCCGACTGCGTCGCCCTTCTCAACCGGATCCGGCAGCCCTTCAACGTCAACTCGCTCGCCCAGGTGGCCGCGTTGGCAGCCCTCGAGGACGACTCGCACATCCTCGAGTGCCTGCGGATGAATGAGGCTGGACGGCACTTCCTGTGCGACGAGTTCACATCGATGGGGCTGAAGTACGTGCCCTCGCGCGCCAACTTCATCCTTCTCGACGTGGCCCGGAGCGGCAGCGACGTCTTCCAGCGCCTTTTGAAGGAGGGCGTGATCGTGCGCCCCATGTCGAGCTTCGGCATGGAGACGGCGCTCCGCGTGACCATCGGCACGCCTGAGGAAAATCGGCGCCTGATCAAGGCGCTGAAGAAGGTCCTGGCGGAGGGCAAGGTCGGGTGATCCGCCGCCTCGCCGTTGTCGGGCTGGGGCTCCTCGGCGGTTCCGTGGCCAAGGCGGCTCGCGCCGAATCGCTGGCGCGGGAGATCGTGGGGGTCGGCCGCAACCCCGCAAACCTCGCGCTGGCTCTCAGCGAGGGGGCCGTCGACCGCGTCACGACCGATCTTCGAGAGGGCCTGACCGGCGCCGACATGGTCGTCCTGGCGACCCCCGTCGCCACCCTCGAGCATCAGATGCCCGCCGTGTGGCAGGCAGCCGAGCCGCAGGCCCTCATCACCGACGTCGGCAGCACGAAGGCCGCGATCGTGCGCGTTGCCGAGACGCTCAGCGTCTCGCGGCCGCTCGACTTCGTGGGCAGCCACCCCATGGCGGGATCGAACCTCTCGGGCTTCGCGGTCTCCCGCGCGGATCTCTTCCGGGGCGCCACGATCATCCTCACGCCCACCGACCGCACCGCGCGGGACGCCGTCAAGCGCGTCACGGAATTCTGGGAAGGGGCCGGCGGGCGAGTCGTCACCATGGATCCCGCCACCCACGACCGGGCCGTGGCCGCCATAAGCCACCTGCCGCACCTCGTGGCCGACGCGCTCGTGGATGCCGTGGTCCGGATGGATCCGCAGTTCTTCGACGTGGCCGCGCGGGGCTTCAAGGACACCACGCGCATCGCGGCGTCGAGCCCGACCGTCTGGAGGGAGATCTTCGAGGAGAACCGCGAAGCGCTGGCCGAAGCCGTCGCGGCTTTCCGGGCGGCGCTGGACGACCTCGAGCGCGTGCTGCGCTCAGGCGACGCGCCGCGCATCGAGGCCGAGCTGGAGCGCATCCGCATGACCCGGACGAGGCTTGGGTGATGCGGATCCGCGTGCGGGCTCCCAAGCGGCTCTGCGGCACGGTCCAGGTGCCGGGGGACAAGTCCATCTCTCACCGGGCGGCCCTCTTCGGCGCGATCGCCTCGGGACGTACGGAGATCACGGGCTACCTCGAGGGGGAGGACTGCCTGAACACGCTCAAGGCGGTCCGCGCCCTCGGCGTCCTCGTGACGCGGAAGGGCCCGGGGCACTACCTCGTTGACGGCGCCGGGCTCTTCGGCCTGCGCGAGCCCGAGCAGGTCATCAACCTCGGCAATTCTGGCACAGCGGTCCGCCTGCTCATGGGCGTCCTCGCGGGACAGCCCTTCTGGACCTTTCTGACGGGCGACGACTCGCTGCGGCGGCGGCCCATGAGACGGGTCGGCCTACCCCTGACGCGCATGGGCGCCATGGTGGTCGGCCGCGAAGACGGCTCGCGCCTGCCGCTGGGAGTGCGAGGGACGAGGCCGCTCAAGGCGATTGCTTACGACTCACCCGTCGCCTCAGCCCAGGTCAAGACGGCGCTGCTGCTGGCCGGTCTCTGGGCGGACGGGCCCGTCACCGTCACGGAGCCTGTGCGCTCGCGCGACCACACGGAGCGCATGCTGACGGGCTTCGGGGCGGGGCTGTCGGTCGACGGCACGACCGTCACGCTCACGCCGGGGGCCGAGCTTCGCGGACAGGGCGTCGCCGTACCGGGGGACATCTCCTCCGCGGCCTTCCTGTTGGTAGCGGGCACGATCGTGCGGGGGGCGGAGATCACGGTCACGGGCGTGGGTGTCAACGAGACGCGCGCGGGGCTCCTCGACGCGCTCGAGTCGATGGGCGCCTCGGTAGGCCGGAGCCACGCCGCCCTGGCGGCGGGCGAGCCCGTCGCCGACCTCACGACCCGCAGCGCGACTCTCCGCGGCGCGCTCGTGGGCGGCCCGATGATCCCGCGCCTCATCGATGAGGTGCCCGTGCTCGCGGTGGCGGCCTGCATGGCAGAGGGACGGACGCGGATCACCGACGCAGCGGAGCTGCGCGTGAAGGAATCGGACCGCATCCGCTTCGTCGCCACGGAGCTCGGCACGCTGGGCGCGCGCATCACCGAAACTCCAGACGGCCTCGAGATCGAAGGCGGCACGCGGCTCCGCGGCGCCTGCGTCCAGAGCGGCGGCGACCACCGCATGGCGATGGCGCTCTGCGTGGCCGGCCTCGTCGCGGAGGGAGAGACGATCGTCGAAGACACCGAATGCATCGGGACCTCGTACCCCGGTTTTGTCGCGACAGTCAACACGCTGGCCGGCGCGCCCTGCCTGGAAGAACTGCCGTGACTTGCCGACGCGATCCCGTCATCACCATCGACGGCCCGGCCGGCGCGGGCAAGTCCACCACCGCCCGCGAGGTCGCCCGCCGGCTCGGGTTCAGGCTCGTGGACACTGGCGCGCTGTACCGCGCGTTGGCGTGGGCGCTCATGCAGGCGGGCGTGTCGCCGGAGGACGAGATCGGCGTCGGAGCGCTGCTGGCCCGGACGACCGTCGAGCTGGCCGACATGGGCGCCGGCGGGGGCACCAGCGGGCGCGTGCTGGTCAACGGCCGCGACGTCACCGCCGAGATCAGGACGCCCGAGATCGCCCTGACGACGTCGAGGCTGACGGCGCTCAGAGCGGTGCGCGACAAGATGACGCCGCTCCAGCGGAGCCTCGCGGCCGCCGGCGGGGTCGTCCTTGAGGGCCGGGACACGGGCAGCGTGGTCTGCCCCGACGCGGAGGTCAAGGTCTACCTGGACGCGGACCTTGCCGAGCGGGCCCGCCGCCGCCGCGACGAGCTGGCCGCGCGCGGCCTGCCCGCCGACTACGAAAGGGTGAAGGCGGAGGTCGCCTTGCGGGACCGCCAGGACATGGAGCGGGCGCTCGCGCCGCTCCGCAAGCCGCCGGGGGCCGTGACGGTCGACTCGACGGCGCTCTCCCCGGAGGCGGTGGTTTTGCGGATCCTCGACGCGGTGGAGCAGGCGCGGTGCTGTACCTGATCCTGAAGCCGCTGGTGGTGTTTCTGATGCGGGCGTGGTTCGGACTCCGCGTGAGAGGAGCGGAGCACATCCCGTCCTCGGGGCCTGCGCTCATCGTCTCGAACCATCAGAGCATTCTCGATCCGCCGGTAATCGGCGGGGCGGCGCGGCGCCAGATCTATTTCCTCGCGAAGGCGGAGCTGTTCCGGATCCCCCTCTTCGGGTGGTTGTTCCGGGCGCTCCACGCGCGGCCGGTGCGCCGCGAGGGCTCGGACCCGGGTGCGCTCAGAATAGCCGCGCTGTTGCTCGAACAAGGCAAGGCGCTCCTGGTCTTTCCGGAGGGGACGCGCAGCCTGGACGGCCGTCTTGGGGAAGGGAAGCCCGGTGTCGGGATGCTCGCGGTCACGAGCGGGGCGCCGGTGGTGCCCGCGTACGTCTCGGGCACCCTCGAGGCCCTGCCCAAGGGCGCGGTCTGGCCCCGGCGCAGCCAAGTGAGCGTGAGCTTCGGTCCCGCGTTACACTTCAAGGCCCCGATCGGTTCCGGCCGCAAGGAGCGCTACCGGGAGGCTACAGAGGAGATGATGCGCGGGATCGCGCAGTTGAAGGCGCAGAGCGCCACGACACGCTCCGGGGATCCTTAGGAGTGTGGGGGGAGTACGGGGGCCATGTCGAGGCCCCCGTTGCTGGGGGAGTACGGGGGCCATCTCGGGGCCCCCGTTGCTGAACGACGTCAGGGGCGGTCGCGAAGTCCGACGCCCCGGCGATATCCATCAAGGGAGGAAGCACCGCATTATGGAGACGGAGAACCGGAAGGCGAAGCTCCTCGAGGGGGTGCAGGAGGAGGTGGCAGAGGCCCCCGAGGAGAGTATGGAGGATTGGTTCAACCGGGGCGTGGGCGACATCGAGGAAGGGGAGGTCGTCCGCGGCAGGGTCGTCGAGGTCCGCGACAGCGAAGTGCTCGTGGACATCGGCTACAAGAGCGAGGGGACTATCGCGATGGAGGAATTCCGCCACGCGGGCACCCTCCCGAAGGTCGGCGACGAGATCGAGGTCTACCTCGAGTCCAAGGAGGACAGCGAGGGGCTGATCGTCCTCAGCAAGGACAAGGCCGACAAGATCAAGGTCTGGGACGCCATCTCCAAGTCTCACGACAGCGGCACGCCCGTGGAAGGCAAGGTGGTCGAGGTCGTCAAGGGCGGGCTCTCGGTCGACGTGGGCGTCCGCGCCTTTCTGCCGGGCTCCCAGGTGGACCTGAGACCTGTTAAGAACCTCGCCTCGATGCTCGGCCAGATGATCCGCGCGAAGGTCATCAAGCTCAACCGGCGGCGAGGCAACGTCGTTCTGTCCCGGCGCGCGGTGCTCGAGGAGGAGCGCGAGGAGAAGCGGAAGCACACGCTCTCGGTGCTCTCGGAGGGCATGGTGCTCACGGGCGCCGTCAAGAACATCACCGACTACGGCGCCTTCATCGACCTGGGCGGGATCGACGGCCTCCTGCACGTGACCGACATGTCCTGGGGCAGGGTCGGACACCCGTCGGAGATCTTCCAGATCGGCGACCAGGTCGAGGTCGTCGTGCTGCACTTCGATCGCGAGACCGGGCGCGTCTCGCTTGGCTACAAGCAGAAGTCGTCCGACCCCTGGGCCGTCGTCGACGAGCGCTACCCCGTCGGCGCCAAGGCGCAGGGGCGGGTGGTGAGCCTGACCAATTACGGCGCCTTCGTCGAGCTCGAGCCCGGAGTCGAAGGGCTCGTGCACGTGTCCGAGATGTCGTGGACGCGCCGCGTGCGACACCCCTCGAAGCTCGTCAACGTCGGCGACATGGTGGACGTCATGGTGCTCGACGTGAACAAGGCCACCAAGCGCATCTCGCTCGGCATGAAGCAGGTCGAGGCCGACCCGTGGGCGACCATCGAGGAGCGCTACAAGCCGGGCGAGCGGGTCGAGGGCAAGGTGCGCAACCTGACCGACTTCGGCGCCTTCGTCGAGCTCGAGCCCGGCGTGGACGGCCTGCTGCACATCTCCGACATGTCCTGGACCCGCAATATCGGGCACCCGTCGGAGATCCTCAAGAAGGGGCAGTCCGTCGAGACGCAGATCCTCAACGTGGACAGGGACAACAAGCGAATCTCCCTGGGCCTCAAGCAGATCCAACCCGATCCGTGGGAATCTGTCTCCCAGCGCTATCCCATGGGCTCTCGCGTCACCGGCAAGATCGTGCGGCTGACCGACTTCGGCGCCTTCGTCGAGCTTGAGCCCGGCGTGGACGGGCTCCTCCACGTCTCGCAGATGTCGAGCCGTCCCATTGCCTCGCCCTCCGACCTCGTGAACGTGGGCGACGAGCTCACGCTGATGGTGATACGCGTCGATCCCAACGAGCGGCGCATAGGGCTCAGCCTCAAGGACCTGGCGGCGGCCATCCTGGAGGAGCCGTCGCAAGCGGATGCCCGCGGCCGCGGCAAGGGGCGGAAGCGGCGTGGCGGCGAGGACTTCGATGAGGATGAGGAGTAGGCCGCTCGTGTGGGGCTACAGGTGACATCCCGCGGTCGCGTCGCGGTCGTTGCAGTGGGGGTGGGCCTCGGGATCCTCGTGCTGTTCCTCGGCACGATCTGGGTTCTCATGGCGACGGTCAGCGAGGATGGGCTGCCCACGGGCGGACCGAGGGTCGCGGTCGTGGAGATTGAGGGCATCATCGTGGACGGCACCGCGGCCGTTCGCGAGCTCCGCGAGCACGCGGACAATCCGTCGATCAAGGCGGTTGTCCTCCGCGTCAACAGCCCGGGCGGGGTCGTCGCGCCGACGCAGGAGATTTTCGCCGCCATCCAACGCGCGAGAAAGGCCGGCAAGCCTGTGGTCGCGACCCTTGGCGCAGTGGCCGCCTCGGGCGGGTACTACGTCGCGGCGGCCGCCGACAGGATCTACGCCAATCCCGGCACGCTGACGGGCTCCATCGGCGTGGTCATGCAGATGGCCAACCTCGAGGGGCTGCTGAAGAAGGTCGGCGTCGAGTACGTCGTCGTCAAGGCGGGCGCGTACAAGGACGTGGGCAACTTCGCCCGCACCATGAGCCCCGAGGAGCGGAAGATGCTGCAAGCGCTGCTCGACGACGTGTACTCGCAGTTCGTGGACGCAGTCGCCGAAGGACGGGGGCTCGAGCGAAAGGAAGTGCTGGCGTTCGCCGAAGGCCGCATCTACTCCGGCCAGCAGGCACTGGCGCTCAAGATGGTGGACGAGATGGGCGGCTTCGAGGATGCCGTCGAGGCCGCGGGCAAGCTGGCCAATATTCAGGGGCGGCCGAAGCTCGTCTACCCGCGAAAGAAGTTCTCCTTCAAGGATCTGCTGGAGAACCGGCTGGGACTGTCGGGGGTCGGTCCGCTCCTGCCGGCCCTTTCGGGCATCCGGACCCCCCTCTACCTCATGCAGTAGCCGTAAACCCTTGCTCTACTTGACAATCTTTCGACCGGCGTGCTACGTTTCAAAAGTGGAATCAGCCCGGTCGACGTGTCCGTGACCGGAAGATGGCGGGGTTCCCGTGGAGGGAGCAGGCTCATGACCAAAGCGGATCTCATCGAGGAAGTCTCCAAGCTGTCGAGCCTGACCAAGAAGGAGACGGAGTTGATCGTCAACACCGTCTTCGACAACATCACCGACGCTCTCGCCAAGGGAGATAAGGTGGAGCTGCGCGGGTTCGGCAGCTTCCGCATCCGCCACCGCAACTCCCGAAAGGGCCGCAACCCCAAGACCGGAGACAGCGTCAGCGTCCCCGAAAAGCGGGTGCCGTTCTTCAAGGTGGGGAAGAGACTCCGCGAGCTGGTCAACACTTAAGAGGTCGCCCCGTAGCCGCGTGGACCGACTCTGGGCGCCGTGGCGGATGGCCTACGTGACATCCGTCGGAGCGCCGCCCGCCACGCCCCCCGCCACGCCCGATGGCTGCATCCTCTGCGACGCGCTCGTGTCCGGCGATGACAAGGGGAACCGCATTCTCCGCCGGGGCCCGAAAGCCTTCCTGATCCTCAACAAGTACCCGTACGCGTCGGGCCATGTCATGGCCGCGGTCAACCGCCACGTCGGCTCTCTCGAGGAGACAGCTTCGGACGAGATCTGCCAGGTCATGGAGCTCGTGCAGGCGGCGGTCCGGGCTCTCACCCGCGCCTATGCCCCCGAGGGCTTCAACGTCGGCCTCAACCAGGGGCGCGCGGCGGGAGCCGGCGTGCCCAAGCACCTGCACATCCACATCGTGCCGCGCTGGAGCGGCGACGTCAACTTCATGCCCGTCGTGAGCGACACTCGCGTCCTGCCAGAGAACCTGGATACGACGTATGACCGCCTGCTGGCGGCGCTCGGCTCGTGAGGGACCCCTCGGCCGAGCTGTCGCCCCAGCTGTCACCCCAGCTGTCACCCATGATGTTGCAGTACCGGGAGCTGAAGCGGCGCTACCCGGACTACGTGCTGCTCTTCCGCCTCGGTGACTTCTACGAGATGTTCTTCGAGGACGCCCACGAGGGCGCCAAACTGCTGCAGATCACGCTGACCTCACGGCAAAAGGGAGAGGGCGCCATTCCGATGGCCGGTATCCCGCACCATGCCGCGGACGGCTACATCGCGCGGCTGATACGGGCCGGACGGAAGGTGGCCGTGTGCGAGCAGATGGAAGCGCCGGCCAAGGGCAAGAAGCTCGTCCGGCGAGAGGTCGTCCGGGTCATCACGCCCGGTACGCTCACCGACACCCAGTATCTCGACGGGGCCGCGAACAATTACCTCCTGGCCGTCCACAGGGCGGGCGCCGGCGCCGGCCGGACGCTGGGCGCCGCCCTGGTGGACGTTTCCACGGGCGAGTTCTGGGTCGGTGAAGCCGCGGGCGACGGAGCGGCGCTGCTCGACGCGGCCCTCCTGCGGCGGCCCGCCGAGTGCCTCGTGGCTGGGGAAGAAGACCAGGATCTCGCCGCCCGGCTCGCCGCCGCAGGGATCATGGTGACCCGCGGGGAGCCCTCGTGGTTCGCGCTGCGCCAGGCGCGTGAGCGGCTCGCGGCGCACTTCCGTGTTCACTCGCTCGACAGCCTGGGCGTGGGCGAGATGGGCGCCGGGCTTCAGGCCTCGGGCGCTGCCCTCGCGTATCTGCGGGAGACGCAGGGCGAGGCGCTCGGCCACCTCGCCCGTCTCCAGCGCCTGATCCCGGGCGACGCCATGGTGCTCGATCCCACCGCCGTCGCCACGCTCGAGCTCTTCGAGAACGCCCAGGAAGGGACCCTGCGCGGCTCTCTCCTTGCGACCCTCGACCGGACTCGGACGCCGATGGGCGCACGAACCCTCCGCCAGTGGCTGCTGCGGCCGCTTCTGGACACGGGCGCCATCTCGCGACGCCAGGATGCCGTCGCGGCGCTGGTCGCGGAGCCGCAGCAGCGGGCCGCCGTGCGGAAGCAGATCCACGGCATCGGCGACCTCGAGCGGCTCTCGAGCCGGGCCGCCCTCGGCGTCGCGCATGCGCGGGATCTGACGGGACTCCGTACCTTTCTCGGTTCCCTCCCGGCTGTCCGCGAGGCGCTCGGCGGACTCTCAGCGCCACTCCTCGCTGAGGTGGGGGAGGAGATCGCGGCCCTGCCGGCGCTGCAGAAGCTGCTCGTGGACGCTCTCGAGGACGAGCCGCCGCTGACGCTCCGGGAGGGCGGCCTGGTCCGGGAGATCTGGAGCGCCGATCTCGGCGAGATCAAGCGCGGGGCGCGGGAGGCGCGAGAGTGGATCGCTGCCCTGGAGGGACGTGAGCGGGAGCGCACGGGCATCCCCACGCTCCGCGTGCGCTTCAACCGCGTCTTCGGCTACGGCATCGAGGTGAGCAACGCGCACGTGGCTAAGGTGCCCGGCGAGTACATACGGCGCCAGACCCTGGTGGGCGCCGAGCGGTACGTCACCGTCGCGCTCAAGGAGTACGAAGGCCGCGTGCTTGGGGCTGAGGAGCGGATGGCCAAGCTCGAGCTGGAGCTCTTCCAGGAGGTCCGTGCCGCCGTCGCGGCCGAGGCGTCGGCGCTGCTCCGAACGGCACGGGCGGTCGGGACGCTGGACGCGCTCGCATCGCTCGGCGAGATCGCCCACGAGCGTGGGTACGTGAGGCCGCAGGTCGACGACGGCCGAATGCTCGACATCGCGGAGGGCCGCCATCCCGTGCTCGAGTCGGGCGGCGAGCGCCCCTTCACGCCCAACGACCTCCACCTCGACCCCGACCGCGAGCAGGTGATGATTCTGACGGGCCCCAACATGAGCGGCAAGAGCGTGTTCATGCGCCAAGCGGCGCTGCTGGTGATCCTGGCCCAGATGGGCAGCTTCGTCCCGGCGCGGTCGGCCCGGATCGGGGTCGTGGACCGGATCCTGACCCGCGTCGGGGCCCAGGACAACCTCGCGCGGGGCCAGAGTACTTTTCTCGTGGAAATGGTCGAGACCGCGAGCATCCTGCACAACGCCACGGAACGAACTCTGGTTCTACTTGACGAGGTGGGGCGCGGCACCTCGACCTTCGACGGGCTCGCCATCGCCTGGGCCGTGACCGAGGAGCTTCACGACCGCGGTCGCGGCGCGAAGGTGCTCTTCGCCACTCATTACCACGAGCTCACCGCCCTCGCCGATCGGCTCGCGCGCGTCCGCAACTTCCACGTCGCCGTCAAGGAATGGAACGACGAGATCATCTTCCTTCACAAGGTCGGGCCCGGCGGGACGGACCGGTCCTACGGCATCCAGGTCGCCCGCCTCGCCGGCTTGCCGAAGGCCGTCATCGCGCGCGCGCGGGAAATCCTCGCCGACCTCAGCCAGAATCCCGGCGCGCTCGTCCCGGGTCAGCCCGAGCCGACCCCGCAGCTCGGTCTTTTCCCGCATACCGCCAACCCCGTGCTCAAGGAGCTGGGCGCGCTCGACGTCTCGTCCCTCACACCGCTGGAGGCGCTCAACCTCCTGGCCGAGTGGCAGCGGCGTCTCAAGGCGCAGCCGTGAACCCCATCCGCCTCCTGCCCGATCACCTCATCAACAAGATCGCCGCGGGCGAGGTCGTGGAGCGGCCGGCGTCGGTGGTCAAGGAGCTCGTTGAGAACGCGATAGACGCCGGCGGGCGTGTCATCACGGTGGAGCTGAAAGACGCGGGGCGGCAGCTCATCCGGGTCACCGATGATGGCACCGGCATGACGCGCGCCGACGTCGACATGGCGCTCCGGCGCCACGCGACGTCGAAGATCTCCGACGAGGGCGACCTGGCGGCCATCGCGACCCTGGGCTTTCGCGGCGAGGCCCTGCCGGCCATCTGCGCCGTTAGCCGTTTCGAGATCCTCTCATGCCCCCGCGGCGGCGCCGTGGGCACTCTCGTGCGCGGGGCGGGAGGAACGGTCGTCGATCGCCTCGAGGTCGAGGCCGCGCCCGGCACGTCCGTCGAGATCCAGGATCTCTTCTTCAACACGCCGGCGCGGCTCAAGTTTCTCCGGAGCGCGCCGGCCGAGCTGGCCTTCATCCTCCGGCTCCTGCAGGGCATCGCCCTCGCGCGGCCGGACCTGCATCTCCGCGCACTCCACCACGGCAAGGCCGTGTTGACGGCGCCGGCGGCGGCAACTCTGCGGGCCCGCGTCGGCGCCGTCTTGGGTTTCGAGACAGCGGAGGCGATGCTCGACGTGGATCACACGCAGGGGAATGTGCACGTCACCGGGCTCGCGGCACCGCCACAGCGGGCGCGCGGCAACCGCGACGAGATCACCCTCATCGTCAACGGCCGTCCGGTCCGTGATACGGCGCTAGCCCAGGGTCTGATCGAGGCCTACCGGCCCATGCTCCCGCGCCACCAATTCCCGGTGGCGGCGCTCCTGATCGACCTGCCCCTGCCTGAAGTCGACGTCAACGTCCACCCGACCAAGGCCTGGGTCCGCTTCCGCTCGCCGCGGCTGGTGCAGGAGGCAGTGTTCCGCGCCGTCCAGGACGCTCTCCGCTCGCAGCGCGTCGTCCAACCCCAGCAAGGCCTTGGCGCGCCCGGCCGACCTGCTGACTGGGGGAGTACGGGGACCATGTCTGGGCCCCCGTTCCCAAACAACCAGGGCGCGTTGTTTCAGGAAACAGCGGCTTCTTTCGGGCCCGGGCGGTTCGGCGCCGTCGTCGGCCAGCTGCAGGAGACCTTCGTCGTCGCGGCCAGCGACGAGGAGGTCTTCTTCATCGACCAGCACGTCGCCCACGAGCGCGTGCTCTTCGAGGAGCTGCGGCGGAACCTCGCCTTGGGCCCCTTGGCCTCGCAGGTCCTGCTCTTCCCTCAGACCCTCGAGCTCGGAGCCGGCAAGGCCGCGCTCCTCGAGGAGTGGTCGGGTGACCTCGAAGTGCTGGGCTTCGACCTCGAAGGCTTCGGCGGCCAGAGCGCGCTCCTGCGCGCCGTGCCCGCTCTCCTCAAGGCCGAGGAGCCCCGGCGGCTCATCGAAGGACTACTCGACGAAGTGGGCTCGCCGGCCGGGGCGCAGCAGGCACCCCTTGTGGAACGGGCGCTCGCCTTCGTCGCCTGCCGCGCCGCGATCAAGGCGCACGCCCCCTTGCAGCGCGAAGAGATGGTGCGGCTGCTCGCGGACCTCTCGGCCACCGAAACCCCGTACTTCTGTCCGCACGGACGGCCCATCGTCTCGCGGCTGTCTCTCAAGGAGATCAAGCGGGAGCTCAGGCGGACATGGTGATCCCACCTCCGCTTCTCCTGATCGTCGGCCCCACCGGGGTGGGGAAGACCGCCGTCGCCGCGCGCCTCGCCGCCAGCGTGCCGATGGAGGTCGTAAGCGCCGACTCGCGCCAAGTCTACCGTGGCATGGACACCGCGACAGGTAAGCCGACCGCCGAGGAGCGCAAGGCCGTGACGCATCATCTCCTCGATCTGATCGAGCCCGGCGACCGCTACCACGCGGCGCGCTTCCAGCTGGATGCGGCGCAGTCGATCGAGACGATTCGCGCGGCCGGGCGCCTTCCGGTCGTCGTGGGAGGCACCGGCCTCTACGTGCGGGCGCTCCTGCGTGGGCTCGATCCGGCGCCACCCGCCGACCCGGCGCTGCGGGCTCAATTGGAGGAAGCCGCCAGGACGGGTGGGCCGGCGGCCCTCCACGAACGCCTCACAGCGCTCGACCCCGAGGGCGCTGCCCGGCTCCACCCCAACGACCGGGTGCGGATCATCCGGGCGATCGAGAAGCACGGCCGCGGGGCCTCCTCGGCCGGAGGCTGGGCGCGGGCGGTCATGCCATGGCGCGTCGTGATGTTCGGGCTCCGCCGGGAGCGAGCCGCCCTCAACAGGGCTCTCGAGGAACGCGCGCGAAGCATGCTGGCCGGTGGGATGATGGAAGAGGTGCGGCGCCTCTTGGCTGCCGGCTATGACGAGACGGCGCCCGGCATGGCGGGCATAGGCTACCCCCAGTGGGCCAAGGTCGCGAGGGGCCGCCTATCTCCGGCCGAGGCGCTCAGGCTCATGGTCCGCGACACCCAGCGCTACGCGAAGCGCCAGATGACATGGTTCGCGCGGGAGCCGGAGATACAGTGGCTGGACGTAGACGAGGTGGGCGGCGTCGAGGGCGCCGCCGAGAGCATCCACAAGCACATCTTGCGGGAGGGATGGATCGCGTGAGGAAGAGGGAACGGGCGCTCCTGGCGGCCTTGCGGCTGCCGAGACAGCGCCGGTACGAAGTCGAAGAGTCCCTGGACGAGCTGGGTCGCCTCGCCGAGTCGGCCGGCGCCCTAGTCGTGGGCCGCGTCACCCAGGAGCGGCTCGCGCCCACGCCCAAGCTCTATTTCGGCAAGGGCAAGGTGGACGAGCTTCGGGCCTTCTCGGAGCGCGAGAGCGCCAACCTCATGATCTCCGACGACGCGCTCTCTCCCGTGCAGGAGCGCAACCTCGGCGGCTCGCTCGGGCTCAAGGTCATCGATCGCACCGCACTCATCCTCGATATCTTCGCCCAGCGGGCGCGGACCATGGAGGGCAAGCTCCAGGTCGAGCTCGCCCAGCTGTCCTATCTCCTGCCGCGCCTCGTGGGGCAGTGGAAGCACCTGGAGAGGCTCGGGGGCGGCATCGGCACCCGGGGCCCCGGCGAGACACAGCTCGAGTCCGACCGCCGCATGATCCGCCACCGGATCGAAAAGATCCGCGGGGAGCTGGGGCGCGTGCGCGTGCACCGCAAGCTGCTGCGCCACCGGCGCAAGGCCGCCGGCGTACCCGTGGTGGCCCTCGTCGGCTACACCAACGCGGGCAAGACCACGCTCCTCAACCGCCTCACGGGCGCGGAGCACGCGGCCGCGGACCAGCTCTTCGTGACCCTCGACCCGGCGGCGCGGCTGGTCTCCCGGAACGCTCACGCTCCGTTCATCCTGACGGACACGGTCGGCTTCATCCGCAAGCTTCCCCATCAGCTCGTGGCGGCATTCAAGGCGACCCTCGAAGAGCTTGGGGAGGCCGACGTCCTCGTCCACGTGGTGGACGCCAGCCACCCGGGACTCGACGAGCAGATGCTGGCGGTGGACTCGCTCCTGTCCGAGCTCGAGCTCGGTCCCCGGCCGACCATCGTGGCGCTCAACAAAGTGGATCGTCTGGATGGGGACGCGGCGCTCAGCGCGCTCGTGGACCGGTTCGAGGGCGTCGCGCTCTCGGCCCGCACCGGCGAGGGAGTGGAGGCGCTCCTCAACCGCATCGAAGGCGCGCTGCGCCCGGGGCTGGTGCGCGTCACCCTGATTATTCCGTACCGGGACGGCACTGCGCTTGCCCAGTGCTACGAGCGCGGCCGCGTCCTCGCGCGCTCGGACGACGCAGACGGGATCCACCTCGACGTCGAGCTGCCGCCCCGCCTGCTGGCCTTTGTCGCGCCCTACCGCCAGACGAGCTAGGTGCCAGACGGCCTAGGTAAATGGCTCGAGGCCAACCAGTTTCGCGCCGGCAGGGCCGCCCGGAATGGTAGACTTGGTCCTCGTCCGCAGCGGATGATCTCATGGGACTTGCAAACTGGCTGACGACACTCCGCATCCTGCTCATCCCGGTCTTCGTGACTCTGCTGGTCTACCGGCAGGCGGGATGGGCCGTCCTCATCTTCTGCGCGGCGAGCCTGACTGACCTGCTCGACGGCTACATCGCGCGGACGCGGGGACGGCAGACGCGGCTGGGCGCCTTCCTCGATCCGGTCGCCGACAAGCTCCTCCTCACTTCCGCCTTCATCACCCTGACATACCTCAAGGTCATCCCGTTCTGGATCGCAGCCGTGGTGGTCAGCCGTGACCTCATGCTGAGCGTCGGCGTCCTCGTCATCCACGTCGCCGGGGGCACCGTGCATCCGACGCCTAGCTGGCTCGGGAAGGCCTCGACGCTCTTCCAGATGGCGACGGTTCTCTCCGCCATGCTCGCGTTCTATTTCAAGATGCTGATGTCGCTGCCGAAGGGGGCGGCTTGGGTGGCTGCGTTCTTCACTGTCGCCTCAGGGCTCCAGTACCTCGTGCAGGGTCTCAAGCAGCTGAACCCGCCGGCGGACGATCCCCTGGTGGCTTCGCCGCCGCGCGTGCGACATGACCAGCTGCGCTGAGCAGGCATGACCCGCTGCGCTGAGCAGGCATGACCAGCTGCGCTGAGCCAGGCCAGGGCGGCGTGGTCGTGGCGGCGGTCCGGCAGCGGACGCCTGCCGCGCGGGCAGGGCTCAGCGTAGGCGACCGCATCGTAGCCATCAACGGGGAGCGGCTCAGGGACGTCATCGACTTCCATTTCCACGGCGGCGTCACCGAGCTGAGGCTGTCGGTCGAGCGGGAAGGGCGGACGCGAAACGCACTCCTGCGCCGGATGGGACCTGACCTCGGCCTCGAGCTCGAGGCGCCTCGCCCGGGCGAGATCGATACGTGCAGCAACAAGTGCGTGTTCTGCTTCATCCACCAGCTGCCGCGCGGCATGCGAAAGAGCCTCTACGTCAAGGACGACGACTTCAAGCTCTCGTTCCTCCACGGCAACTACATCACCCTGACCGATCTGGAAGAGGACGAGCTCCGGCGCATCGAGGAGCAGCGCCTCTCGCCGCTCTACGTCTCCGTTCACGCGACCGATCCGGACCTCCGCCACCGCCTCCTGGGCCGGCCGCGCGTTCGCCGCGAGATCTTGCCCGTCATGGAGCGCCTGGCCAAGGCAGGCATCGTGATGCACGCGCAGATCGTCCTCGTGCCCGACTGGAACGACGGCGCCCAGCTCGAGCGCTCGGTGCGCGAGCTGGCCCGCCTCCACCCGCACATCGCCACCACCGCCGTAGTCCCCGTAGGGTTGACCCGGCACCGCGAGAGACTGCCGGAGCTCCGGACATTGACGCCCGCCGAAGCGGGGGACCTGGCGCGGACTATCGAAGTATGGCAGCGGGAGTTTCTGGACACGCTGGGCACGCGCTTCGTCTGGGCGTCGGACGAGGTGTACCTCGAGGCCGGGCGGCCGCTGCCCGCGGCCGCCGCGTACGAAGGCTTCCCGGTGATCGAGGATGGAATCGGCCTCGTTCGGCGCTTCAGCGATGGCTTTGCGGGCGCGGCGCGCCGGCTTCCCGCGCGCGTGGCAGCGCGCCGCACCGTGACCGTGGTCACCGGAGCGATGTTCGCCCCGAGCATGCGGCGTCTCCTGGATCGCATCGGCGTTCGGGGCCTGCGCGTCGAGCTGGCGCCGGTGGTCAACGACTGGTTCGGCCACGGCATCGGCGTCGCCGGGCTCCTGACCGGACAGGACATCGCGGCGCAGCTCGCCGGGCTGCCGCTCGGAGACGAGGTTCTCGTTCCCGCGGTCGCCATTCGCGACGGGGCAGGGGTCTTCCTCGACGACCTCTCGCCCGCCGATCTCAGCGCGTCGCTGGGCGTGCCCGTCCGGCCCGTCGAGACCACACCAAGCGCGCTCGCCGCCGCCCTCCTCGGCCGCTGAGCGGCCGGCCACGCCGTGATCCGTCCGGTCATCGCTCTCGTCGGCCGGCCCAACGTGGGCAAGTCCACGCTCTTCAACCGCCTGGTCGGCCGCCGCCGCTCCCTCGTTCACGATGTGCCGGGCGTGACCCGCGACCGGCTCTACGGCACCACGGTCTTCGAGCGCTGGCAGGCGACCGTGGTGGACACGGGCGGCTTCGACCCCAGCACCCAGTCCGACCTGATCGCGGCCGTGCGCGACCAGGTCATGATGGCCATCGAAGAGGCGGACCTGCTCGTCTTCGTCGTGGACGGCCGCGCAGGCATGACCGCGCTCGACCTGGAGATCGCCCGCATCCTGCGGCGCAGCCAGCATCCCGTCCTGCTCGCCGTGAACAAGGTCGACGGCGCCGGCCAGGAGACCGCCTCGGCGGATTTCTACCGCCTCGGCTTCGCGGCGGTCCAGCAGGTCTCGGCCGAGCACGGGCGCGGGGTCGCGGAACTCCTCGAGACCGCCCGCAGCCTGGCGCCCGAGCCCGTCGTGGAGATATCGCCCGAGGGCACGCGCGTAGCCATTATCGGCAGGCCGAACGTGGGCAAGTCCTCACTGGTCAACGCGGTCCTGGGCGAGGAGCGCGTGCTGGTGCACGAGGCGCCGGGGACGACGCGCGACGCGGTGGACACGCCGCTGACGTTCCGCGACCGCCGGTACCTGCTCATCGACACCGCAGGCATCCGGCGCAAGGGGCGCGTGACCGAGGTCCTCGAAAAGCTCGCGGTGGTCATGGCGCTCAAGAGTCTCGAGCGCTGCGACGTCGCGGTGCTCGTGATGGACGCATCGGAAGGGGTGACGTCGCAGGACGCCCACATCGCAGGCTATGCCCACGACGCTGGGCGCGCCATCGTGCTTGCGGTCAACAAGTGGGACCTGGTGCCGTCCGGCCTCATCGGCAAGGCCGAGGTCACGGCGCAGATCCACGAGCGGCTGCCCTTCCTCGACTACGCGCCCATCTGCTTCACGTCGGCGGTGACGAAGCTCGGCTTGCGCGACCTCTTTGATACTGTGGACGTGGTCGCCGCCGAGGCGCGCAAGCGTCTCCAGCCGGGCGAGGTCCTCACGATCTTCAGGCAGGCGCTCGAGCGGCGGCCGACTTCCTCGGGCGGCGTGCCGATCCGGGTCCACAGCGTCCAGCAGGTCGCGGTGTCCCCGCCGACGTTCGCTGTCAAGGTCAATGCGGCGGGCAAGCTGCACTTCTCCTACGAGCGCTACCTCATCAATTCGATCCGTCACGCGGCGGGCTTCGCCGGCTCGCCGATACGTCTGCTCGTGAGGCGAAGCGCGGCAAAGCGCAAGGGGACATCGGGTTCCCAGCCGAGTCGCGGATCCAGCAAGCGCCGCTCCTGAGCCGACCGCTCCTAAGTAGGCAGAACCCCTAGCGAAACCGTTGGTTGACCCCGGGGTCTGTGCTAACATGACGCGGCGTTAGATCCCGCGGCACAGCGAGGGCCCATGGCGAAGAACCCGGACCAGGAAGAGTTTCTCGAAGACGACGAGCAGGACGAAATAGCGCGGCGGAGCATCTTCTCGGCTGGGTGGTTCCGGGCTTTGCTCGTCCTGACGGTGCTGGCCATCGTCGTCGTCGTATCGCTGCCGTATCTGCTTAACTGGCTTGAGCCCACGCCGCCTCCACCGGCCAAAACCCAGGCCAAGAGCAGCACGCCCGCGCCTAGTCCGGCGGGAGCCCCGCCGGCCACGAGCACTCCGGCCCCGACCCTGATCCCAGCGCCTGCGGCACCTTCGGCGCCTGCGGGAGCTGGGGCGCCTGCGGGAGCTGGGCCACCCGCGCCACCCGCCAAGGCAGGGGCCCCCACGCCGCCCGCGCCTTCGGCGAAGGCGGAGGAGCCAAAGCCGGCTCCCGCCGCTCCCGCGCCGGCGGCACCGAGCCCGGCCGAACGTCCAATCGGCACCGCACCGCTGCCGGTGGTTCCGGCGCCGTCCGCACCCGCCGCCAAGCCCGAACCTGGGGCCAAGCCACCCCCAGCGGCCAAGGCGGCGCCCGCGGTACAACCGGGGCCCGCGGCGCAGGCAGCGCCTGCGGCCCAGCCAGCGCCTGCGGCCCGGGCGGAAGCCCCGAAGTCGGCGCCTGCGCCGAAGCGAGGCGGAGCGGCCGAGGGCGGCTCACCGGGCGGCTACTGGGTCCAGGTGGGGGCATTCCGCGAGGAGAAGAACGCCGAAGCGCTGGCCAAGCAGCTCCGAGGCGAGAACTTCCCGGTCCAGGTCTCGGCGGGTACCCGTGGCGGCGCGCCTGTCCCCGCTCCCGCGAAGACCTCAGGCGGGCAGAACCAGCTCTTCATTACGGGCTCCACCCCAGACGCGGTCAACGCGGCGCTCAAGGGCAAGGGCACGGCGCAGGCGGTCAAGGGCGGGGTGCAGGTCAATCCACCGTTCGATCTCGAGACGGCCATGTCGCTGTCTTCGTCCCTCAAGAAGGACGGGTTCACGGTCGTGATCCGGCGCGCCAAGGGCGCGGCACCTAAGGCCGCCGCCGGAGGCGGGCCGATCTACCACGTCGTGCGGGTCGGCGGCTATCCGGACCGGACGAAGGCACAGCAGGCTCGCGGCGAGCTCGAGGCCAAGGGGCACCCGGGCTTCCTGACACAGGGTGCCGCGCGCTGATGCGCGATCAACACGTTGCCGAGGGCGCGGCCGCCTATGTGCAGTGGGTCCGTGAGTCCATCCCGATCGAGGGGGGGTGACCGCACTGACGAAGAACGATCTCATCAACGCGGTGGCGGCCCACGGACTGTCGAAGCGGCAGTCCGCCTCGGTGGTGGAATCGCTGTTCGACATCATCTTCCGCTGCTTCGAGAAGAGCGAGGATGTCAAGATCGTGGGCTTCGGCCACTTCCGCATCCGCCGCAAGGCCTCGCGGCGGGGGCGCAATCCACAGACGGGGGACAGCATCGAGATCACCGCGCGCAAGGTGCTGACGTTCAAGCCGAGCAAGGGCCTCAAGCTTCGCATCAATCATCAGGCGTGAGGGCATCAGGCGTGAGGGCATCAGGCGTGAGGCGGCGGCCGTGAGTGGCGGCGGGGCGCCCCAAGGCGGGGAGGAGCAAGGACGGGTGGTCATCCCGGACAAGCTCTACTACCGGATCGGCGAGGTCGAGGCCATCACGGAGGTGCCGGCCTACGTTCTCCGCTATTGGGAGTCGGAGTTCCGCCTGCTGCGCCCGAAGAAGAACCCCGCTGGCCAGCGTCTCTACCGCAGACGCGATCTCGATCTCGTCCTCCGCATCAAGGCCCTGCTGTACGACGAACGGCTCACGCTCGAAGGGGCGAAGAAGCGTCTGGTGGCCGAGAGCCGCGGGCCCGCGCAGCTCGACCTGGGCGTTCGCGGATCGGCGCTCGAAGCGGCGCTTCGGCGGCTGCGCGATCAACTGCGCACGCTCCGTGAACGCCTGACGCCTCCCAAGAGCTGACGCCGTCCTTGTCTTTGTCCGCGGCACTCCGTACAATGATTCCTCGGGTCGGGGCGTGGCGCAGCCCGGTAGCGCACTTGACTGGGGGTCAAGGGGTCGCAGGTTCAAATCCTGTCGCCCCGACCAATTTTACGAGAGCGCCGGCGGCGGATTCTTGGATCTGCCCTCTTTTTTGCTCGCGGAACGGTGAGCGGTAATGGCGGCGGTGATCCTGGTCACCAACGATGACGGGGTGCACGCCGCGGGGCTCGACGCGCTGGCGGCCGCCCTCGATGAGCTGGGCGAGGTGTACGTGGTCGCGCCGGATCGTGAGCAGAGCACGGTCGGTCACGCGCTGACGCTGCACCGTCCGCTGCGCGTCACGCAGGTGGGCGAGCGGCGATTCGCTGTCAACGGCACGCCATCCGACTGCGTCAACCTTGCGGTGTTGGGGCTCTTGCCCGGGCGTCCGGTGCTCGTAGCGGCGGGCATTAACCACGGCTCGAACCTCGGAGACGACGTCACGTATTCGGGGACCGTGTCGGCCGCGATGGAGGGCACCCTCCTGGGCGTGCCGTCGATGGCCGTGTCGCAGGCGGACGCCGGGAAGGCTGGGTTCGAGGGCGCGGCCGTGGTGGCGCGGCTCGTGGCGAGCCGGCTGCTTGTCGAGGGGCTTCCGGCGAAAACGCTCCTCAACGTCAACATACCGGGCGGGACCGCGGGCGGTATCCGGATGACGCGGCTCGGTCACCGCGTGTACCGGGAGAAGGTGGTGCAGGAGGTCGACCCGCGCGGCAAGCCGTACTACTGGATCGGCGCGGGTCCCCCGGAGTGGGCCGAGGACGAGGCCTCCGACATCGCGGCCGTGCAGCAGGGGCTCGCGAGCGTGACGCCGCTCCACCTCGACCTGACTCACTACGGAGCTCTCGGACGCATGGGGGATTGGGAGAGCAGCCTCAACGCGCTCCTGAGGAAGCGGCCGCGGTGATCGGCAGAGGGCGGGAGCCCGGGGCCGCGGCGGGAGGCGGAGAGCGCTACGCGCGCGAGCGGGAGCGGATGGTCGCGGAGCAACTGGCCAAGCGGGGCATCGCCGACCCGCGTGTGCTGGAGGCGATGCGGCGCACCCCGCGCCACCTGTTCGTGGACGAGGCGCTACGGGACAAGGCCTACGAGGATTACCCGCTGCCGATCGGCGAAGGGCAGACGATCTCGCAGCCCTTCATGGTGGCCCGGATGACCGAGCTGCTGCGGCTGACGGGGAAGGAGAAGGTGCTCGAGATCGGCACCGGCTGCGGCTACCAGGCCGCCGTACTGGCCCGTCTCGCGGCGCGCGTCTGCACCGTGGAGCGGATCCCGAAGCTTGCCGCACGCGCGCGGGAGACGCTCGAAGCGATCGGCGCGAGTAATGTCTGGGTGCGGACCGCCAACGGCACCTTCGGCTGGCCCGACGAGGCGCCGTTCGATCGCATCGTGGTGACGGCCGGTGGACCGTCGGTGCCGCCGCCGCTGTTCGCCCAGCTGGCCGAGGGCGGGCGGATGGTGATGCCGGTCGGATCCGAGGACTCTCAGCGGCTGCAGGTGGTCGACAAGATTGCCGGCGAGGCGAAGGTGACGGAGGACTCGGGGTGCGTGTTCGTGAAGTTGATCGGGAAGTACGCGTGGGAAGCGTAGAATGGTCGGCAGGGACGGGGCGTAGCGCAGCTTGGTAGCGCGCCTGCTTCGGGAGCAGGAGGTCGCTGGTTCAAATCCAGTCGCCCCGACCATTTTTCACCTGTGCGCCCTCGCATGAATGCGACCGGACTTCGCAGCGCTGCTGAGATCATGATCGAAGGGCGTGTGCAGGGCATCGGGTACCGCACGTACGCCCAACGGAAGGCCGCCCAGCTGGCGCTGCGCGGCTACGTCATGAACCTCAAGGACGGGAGGGTTCGCGTGCGCGTCGAGGGCAGCCGCGAAGCCATCGAGGAGCTCGCCCGCGATCTCGAGAAGGGCCCGCCGCTGGCACGCGTCGAGACGGTGTCCGTCAGTTGGCGGCCGCCGACGGGCCGCTTCACGTCGTTCGATGTCCGCTACGCGGAGTTCGACCCGTGAAGCCTCCTCGTGAGCGGCGCGCGATCGGCCTCGGGTTGCTCCTGCCGGCGCTTCTCCTGACCCACCCCTCCGCCGCCGATGCCGACAGCCGTACCAGCCCCTCCCCGACCAGGAAGACGACCTCCACGACTGAAGCCTCCGTCGACCGCAAGGCTCGAAGTCTGGTGGATGCCGGTCCGAGCCGCCGGACTTTTGGCCGGGCTGGGGGTCAGACCGTCCACGTCGTCCGCGCGGGCGACTCCGTGAGCCGGATAGCCGCGCACTACGGTGTCACGCGCAAGTCGCTCATCGACGCCAACAAGCTCGCGCGGCCCGAGCAGCTGCGCATCGGCCAGCGGCTCGTCGTGCCGGGGGCTCCCGGTGCCCCGGGCGGGGACCCCGTCCAGCTCATCGACGCGACGCTCGAGAATGGCGATATCCTGTTCGTGCGCGCGGGCCCGCGCCGCGTATCGACCCGGTTCTACATGGCCTCCCCCGGGTTCGACGGCCGCGCCCTCGACTTGGCCTGGCCCGTGGACGGCCGGATCATCTCGCCATTCGGGAAGCGGCGCGGCGGCTGGCACGCGGGCATGGACATCAAGGCCGAGATGGGGACACCGATCCTCGCCGCCGCGCCCGGCGTCGTGATCTCGAGCGGCCAGGAGCGCGCCTACGGCCGCATCATCCGCATCGAGCACGACAACGGATTCGTCACGGTCTACGCCCACAACCTGGAGAACCTCGTCGAGGTTGGCGACCGCGTCACAGGCGGTACGATCATCGCCACCGTGGGCCGAACCGGCAGGACCTCAACCCCGCACCTGCACTTCGAGGTCCGCCACGAGGGCATGGTCTACAACCCGCTCCACCTCCTGCCCGCCCGCGAGGCGATCGAGATCCGACCGGACGAGGCGCCGGACCTGCCGACGGAATCGGCGCGCGCGCAGGTGGTGGACGACGACGTCGATGAGTGAGCTGCGCACCGAGACGGTCGACCTCGCTGACAACGGCGAGCCGCTCGAGACGCTTCTAGCCCGCGCGCCTGCCGAGCTGGCGGGCGACAGGGACAAGCCGGGCGACGCGGCCCGCGGCCGCGAGCTGCTGGGCCTCTATCTCCGCGACATCGCCAAGGTGCCGCTGCTCACCCCCGAGCAGGAGCAGGAGCTCGCGCGACGGGTGCAGGCCGGCGACGCCGATGCCGAGCGGCAGCTGATCGAGGCAAATCTCCGTCTCGTGGTGCGGGTGGCGCGCCGCTACCTGAACCGGGGGCTTTCACTGCTGGACCTCATCGAGGAAGGCAACCTCGGCCTCCTGCACGCCGTCACGAAGTTCCAGCCCGGCCGCGGCACGCGCTTTTCCACCTATGCCGTCTGGTGGATTCGACAGGCGGTGGCCCGGGCCCTCGCAAACCAGGCGCGCATGATCAGGCTGCCCGTCCACATCGAGCTCCTCCTGGGCCGATACATGAAGAAGAAGGCCGCGCTCACCCAGGACTTGGACCGCGCGCCGACCACGGAAGAGATCGCCAAGGCTCTCGGTCAGCCGCTCGAAGAGATCGAGCATATCGAGCGCATGAGCCAGCGCCCGGTCTCTCTCGACGCGCCCATCGGGCAGGAGGGCGACGGCAAGCTCGAGGACCTCGTCAAGGATGCGGAGCCCTTGCCCGGCGCCGGGCTCGGCGCGGCGCTGAAGGCGCGCGAGGACCTGGCCGGCGTGCTCCGGGACCTGCCCGATACCGAGCGCAGCGTGCTGGAGCTGCGCTTCGGGCTCGAAGGCGAGGAGCCAAGGACGCTCGAAAGCATAGGGCGCCAGCTCGGGCTCACGCGGGAGCGGGTCCGCCAGATCGAGGCGGCGGCCCTGGCCCGGCTGCGGCGCCTCATGGCCGCTCGGGGCCTGGAGGCGGGGGACCTGTTCTGAGCGGTGCTAGAATAGCGCTGTTGCGATGGGGTTAATGACGCCCCCGTAGCTCAGGTGGATAGAGCAGCAGTTTCCTAAACTGCGGGCCGGGTGTTCGAGTCACCCCGGGGGCACCACCGAATACACACCGGAGAGCAGGCGCCCGTAGGTGGCCTGCCCTCTGAGTGTATAGCCTCTTCCGCCCGCATCCTCGAAGGGCTCGAAGATCAGGCGGCCGACCAGGAGCTTCCGGAGGATCTGCCGGGCCTGGATCGGCTGCCGCTCGAGCAGCCCCTGCCAGTCGGCCAGGCGCGCGCCGAGGTCCTCCGTGAGCGCCAGGGGATCTACTCCCGCCGTGAATCGCGTCAGACCGTCCAGGTGCTCGAGCTGCGCCTGGAGGTCCGCGCGCTCGCACTCCCGGGCCTGAATCGCCTCGTGGACGGAGGCCGGGGGCGCCCCGCCGGCCAGCGCATTGGTCAGGTGGACAAGCTCGGCGTTGAGCTGCCGCAGCCGAACCTCCATGCCCTCGCGGCGGGCCAGGGCGGGTACGCCCTCGGCCTGCCAGGCGGCGAGCGTGTCCGTGAGCGTGCCCGTGACCATCGCCGGCGTGAGCACGTCGCGGCCGAGCGCGTCGAGCAGGAGCCGGTTGGCCTCGTCCATCGGCACCGTGAGATCGTTCGGGCAGGCCTTGGCGCCGCGGCTCCGGTGGTAGAAGCAGCCGTAGTAGGTGCGCACGTGCCGGCCATGCGTCCGCCGGGTGGCGTAGATGCTGCCCCCGCAGAGGCTGCACGCGGAGAGGCCGGTCA